>JBBYJM010000062.1:0-5167 GCA_043196275.1 Thermoplasmata archaeon | reverse complement strand
GACCAAGGTTAAATATCGGACGGCTCGTCCCCAGCTTGGCTGACGGCCAAAGCGGTGGGGAAACACCCGGTCCCATTCCGAACCCGGAAGTTAAGCCCACTGGCGTTCCGCGCGGTACTGAAGTGCGCGAGCCTACGGGAACCGCGGAAAGCTGTCAGCCTCACTTTCCCCCCGGCCTCCACGGCCGGTCAGGTTTTGGCGGGCGGACATGAACCGGGCGGCCGGTAGCCGGGCGGGTCGGCAGGGCGATCGGAGGATCGCCGTCGGGGCCGGTCTCGGGGTGGCCGCGGGCGTCCTCGTCGGGGTGCTGCCCTCGCTCCTCTTCACGGTCCTCTACTCGGGGGCCACCGGATCGCTGCCGCTCGGGGCCTCGCTCTTCCAGACGACCGGCCTCCTGCTGATCACCGGTGCCCTCCTCTTCCTGCTCTCCTTCTCCTTCTACCGCTGGGGGTTCTCCCGGTGGCGGCACCAGGACCGGCGGTTCGACGGGCCGGTCGCACTGTGCCTGGTGGGATCGGTCGGCGCGATCGCCGTGGTGGCGGCCGGGATCGCGGTCTACAGCTCCCCGGCCGCGATCGAAAGCTGCCTCCACGGGCGGCCGAGCGGGTGGAGCTCCTGCCTCTTCGGACTCTCCCCCTACGCCGCGCTGGCCACGAGCGTCGGGATCATCGGCGGGGCGCTCGGCGGGATCGGGCTCGTTGCGGGGTTCGCCCTCGTCGCCCAGAAGGTCCGTTCGCCGGCCCTGGCGGCGGGGGCGGCGGTCTACGCTCTGCTGTGGGTCCTGGGGGCCGCCTCCCTCATCGGCTCGCATCTTCCCCCCGGAGCGCTCCGCCCGCTCCTCCTCCTCCTTCCGGCCGTCGCCCTCCTCGCCCCGATCCTCGTGCTCGCCGGCGCCTCCCGGGCGCTGATCCCCGCGGATCGGGCGTGACCCCTAGGGGTTCGGGAAACCCTATCTCCCGAGGCGGAGTGGCCGGTCGATGTTCCTCGGGGCCCACATCGGGATCGCCGAAGGCTGGCCCGAGGCGGCCGCCCAGGCGCGGGCGATCGGCTGCGACGCGATCCAGGTTTTCTCCAAGAGCCCACGATCCTGGAAAGCCCCGGCCCTCCCGCCCGAGACGGCCGAAGCGTTCCGGGCCGCGGTCGCCCAGCAGGGGCTCCGGCGGGTCCTGGTCCACCACGGCTATCTCGCCAACCTCGCCCATCCGCGGCCGGACGCCCTCCGGCAGTCCCGGGCCGCGCTGGAGGATGAACTCGCCCGCGCCGAACTCCTCGGGGCCGACGGGCTCGTCCTGCATCCCGGAGCCCACCTGGGCGCCGGACCGGAGGCGGGGATCGCCTCGATCGTCGCCAGCCTCAACGCCGCCTTCGAGCGGGTTCCGGGGACGGTCCGGGTCCTCCTCGAAAACGCCGCCGGTCAGGGGACGACCCTCGGGCGGAGCTTCGACGAGCTGGCCCGGATGCTGGAGGGGGTCCGGGAGACGCGCCGGATCGGCATCTGCCTGGATACCTGCCACCTGTTCGCGAGCGGGCTCGACTTCCGCAGCCCGGAGGCGTACGGCGCCCGGATCGACGAGATCTCCGACTCGATCGGTCTAGAGTCGGTCCGGGCCTTCCATCTCAACGATGCCCAGGCGCCCCTGGGCTCCCACCTCGACCGGCACGCCAACATCGGCTCGGGGGAGATCGGGGTCGAGGGGTTTGGGGGCTGGATCCGCGACCCGCGGTGGGCGGAGACCCCCGGGGTCCTGGAAACCCCCCTCGACGACCGGGGCTACGCGCTCTATGCGGAGGATCTGGTCCGGCTCCGCAGCCTCCTCCCCGGGAGCCGACCCCCCTCCCCCCCGCGGCGCCGGGGCTCCTCAAGCTCAAATAAGCGGCCCCGGTCGGACCGGAGTTGATGGACGCAGCGGTCCCTCCGACGGAGATCCGGGCCCTCGAACGGTCGGCCCGGGAGGTTCGCCGCGCGATCCTCGAGATGCTGACGATCTCCGGGAGCGGCCACTCGGGAGGATCGCTGTCGGTCACCGATCTCGTGACCGCCCTCCTGTTCCGGGACCTCCGCTACGATCCCCAACGCCCCGACTGGCCGGACCGGGACCGGCTGGTCCTTTCGAAGGGGCACGCAGCGCCGGCCATCTACGCCGCCCTGGCGGTCCGCGGATGGATCCCGAGGGAGGAGCTGGCGACCCTGCGTCGGCTCGGGAGCCGGCTCCAGGGGCATGTCGACCGGGAGAAGCTGCCGTTCATCGAGGCGTCGACCGGCTGCCTCGGCCAGGGGATCGGGATGGCGGTCGGCATGGCCCTCGACGGACGCCTGCGGGGCGCGACCCACCAGGTCTACGCCATCCTCGGTGACGGGGAGTGCCAGGCCGGACCGACCTGGGAGGCGCTCATGGCCGCTGGCCACTACAAGCTCGACCGGCTGACGGTGATCATCGACCGCAACGGACTCGAGACCGACGGAGCCACCGAGGCGATCCTCGGCATCGAGCCGCTCGCCGAGAAGCTGACCGCCTTCCGCTACCAGGTGCTGGAGATCGACGGGCACAGCATGCCCGAGATCCTCGCCGCCTACGCCCGGGCCCGGGCGACCCGGGACCGACCGACCGCCATCGTCGCCCGCACCGTCAAGGGCAAGGGGGTCTCCTTCATGGAGAACCAGCACACCTGGCACGGGAAGGCCCCGAGCCGGGAGGAGGCCGAGCGGGCGCTCGCGGAGCTCCCGCCGCTGCCCGACGAGGGGGGCACCCCGTGAGCGCCCCGGCCCCGCCCCGGACCGAGAGCCTCCGCGACGCCTACGGCCAGACCCTGGTCGAGCTCGGCGGGAGCGATCCCGGGATGGTGGTCCTCGATGCCGACCTCTCAGGTTCGACACGGACCGTGCTGTTCGGGAAGAAGTACCCGGAGCGGTTCTTCAATGTCGGCGTGATGGAGCCGACGATGATGACGATGGCCGCCGGTCTCGCGCTCTCCGGCCGGACCGTCTTCGCCAGCACCTTCGCGGTCTTTGCCGCCGGCCAGGCCTACAACCAGGTCCGCCAGGCGATCTGCTACAACCGGGCGAACGTGAAGATCGTCGCGACCCACGGCGGGCTCACCGTCGGGGGGGACGGCGGGACCCACCAGATGGTCGAGGACATCGGCCTCATGCGGGGGCTTCCGAGGATGACCGTTGTCGTGCCGGCCGACGCGCCGACGACCCGGACGGCGACCCGGGCGCTCCATGCCCTGAACGGCCCGGCCTACATGAGGCTCCCGCGGGAGAACCTCCCCGTCGTCACGGACGGGGCGTTCCAGCTCGGGCGGGCCTCGGAGCTCGCCGCCGGAAGCGACCTCACGATCGCGGCCGTCGGGGTGATGGTCGCCCGGGCCCTCGAGGTCGCCCGCCGGCTCCGGGAGAGCGGCATCTCGGTCCGGGTGCTCGACCTCGCCTCGGTGAAGCCGTACGACGAGCACGCGATCCTGCGGGCCGCCCGGGAGACCGGGGCGATCCTGGTCCTGGAGGAGCATTCGGTCCTGACCGGGGTGGGCGCCCTGGTCGCGTCGGTCACGGCCGAGCAGTATCCTGTCCCGGTCCGGCGGGTCGGCGTCCCCGACCTGTTCGGCGAGAGCGGGGATCCCTGGGCGCTCCTCGACCGTTACGGACTCTCGGTCGAGCGGATCGGCGATGAGGCGTGGGAGCTCCTCAAGCTCCGCGGAAAGGTTCAGTAGGGCGGAAGGATGGACGGGTACCGATGAAGCTGTTCCTCGATACGGCGAGCGTGACCGAGATCCGAACGATGTGGAACGTCGGGATCCTCGACGGCGTGACCACCAACCCCACCCTCGTCGCGAAGGAGGGGCGGAAGTTCGAGGAGGTGCTCCGGGAGATCTGCGCCCTCGGCGTGCCGTCGGTCTCGGCCGAGGTCGTCGCCACCGACACGGCGGGGATGGTCGCCGAGGGCCGTCGGCTGCGCGAGATCCACCCGTCGATCTACGTCAAGGTCCCGATGACCTCGGCCGGCCTCGCCGCGACCCGGACGCTCGCGGGCGAGGGCACCCGGGTCAACATGACCCTGGTCTTCTCGGCCAACCAGGCGCTGCTCGCCGCCAAGGTGGGCGCCGCCTACGTGAGCCCGTTCATCGGCCGGCTGGACGACCAGAGCCAGGACGGGATGGAGCTCATCCGGGACATCGTGACGATCTACCGCAACTACCGCTTCCCGACGCAGGTCCTGGTCGCCAGCGTCCGGCATCCGGTCCATGTGCTGGAGGCGGCCAAGCTCGGCGCCGACATCGCCACGATGCCGTTCGGGGTCATGGAGAAGCTGGTCCAGCATCCGCTCACCGACCTCGGACTGGCCCGGTTCCTGAAGGATTGGGAGAAGGTCCCCAAGGGCTAGCCGCCCCCGACCTCGGGGTTATATCGTCCGCTTGGGGTGGCCGACCGATGCCGGAGAGTCCGCTCTTGGAACGGTACCTGAGGCTCACCCGGGAGGCGCTCGAACGGGTCCGCCCGGGGGCACCGCCCCGGTCGTTCCTCTCGGGGGCGAGCGACGACTTCCTCACCATGGCCCGCTCGTATCTCGCCGACGCCGAGCACTTCGAGCGGTCGGGCGACCGGGACCGGGCCCTGGCCGCGGTCAGCTACGCCCACGGATGGCTCGACGCCGGCGTGCGGCTCGGGATCCTGGACGGAGGGGGGGACGATGCGCGGTTCACGCTCTACCGTTGACGGGCGGCCCCGCGGGCTCGGCCCGCGCGATGCCGCCGCGATCGAGCGGCACCTGCGCCGGCGCGAGGCCCGACGAGAGCAGCTCTACGAGCGGGCCCGGGCCCTGAGGCGCCGGGCCCAGCACCGGATGATCGAGCTCCAGACGGCGACCGGCCCGGTCCGACCGGACCCCGAGCTCGCCCGCGCCCTTCGCGACCTGGCCGGGTACGTCCGCTCTCCCGCGGCCGTCGAGGCCCCCCTCGCGCGGGACGCCCTCCAGGAGGGGGCCGAGGCGCTGCTGCTCGAGGCGATCGTCCGGGGCGACCCGATCCCCGGACCGGCCCGCCTCGGGGTCGACCCCGAGGAGTACCTGCTGGTCTCGGCGACGTGATCGGGGAGATCCGGCGGCTGGCCCTGACCGCGCTCGCCCAGGGGGCCTGGGACCGGGCCGACGATCAGCTCCGGCTCATGGAG
>JBBYJM010000061.1:0-5169 GCA_043196275.1 Thermoplasmata archaeon | reverse complement strand
TCCCTGTCCGGGCACCTCCATCGGTGGCGGCACCCGTGGGTAGGGCGCCCTCGAAGCTCATCGTCCAGGTGCTTCCGCACCCCAGCAAAAGGCTACCGTTCCGGTACCGGGGCTTAGCTGCCTTCATTCCCAAAGTGCAAACGCCTAGCGGGGAGAGGCGAACCCCAGCGGAACGGCCCCGAAACCACTCGGGCGCGCAGTTTGGGTCATCGAAAATTCGGCGGTCGCACGGACTTGCCCGACAGTGGTGGGAGAATCGGACCCCCGGTTCCCGCCGACCCGAATGCCCCCGTGCTTCGGTTCGAACCGAATTCGCCCTGGGGTTGGTCAGCCGTCTGGGCCCCGGTCCTTGCGACCCTCATCCAAAAACCTGAATGGAACCTCCCCTCCCGGAGGACCACCCGTCCGGTTCGAGGGAGGCGCCTTCGTTCGGGGCTGAAGGCCGCCCGCTCAGAACCGGCGCTCGGCGGCGCCCCGGGCGAGCCATTCCAGGAACGTCCGGTAGACCCCCGGGGGAAACCGGGCCAGCGAGCCGATGGCCCGTTCGCTCCACCGTCGGGCCTCCGCTTCGACCTCCGCCGCCGCGTCGGTCGAGTCGGTGAGCTCCTTGAGCCGGAGGAGGTGACGGGTGCGTTTGCGGCGCAACTGGAACAGCCGCTCGAACTCGGCCTGGTGCCGGCTGTCCAATCGGTGGTAGGCCTCGAGGGTCAGCAGGGTCGGGTTGCCTTCCCGAAGATCCGTGTAGAGGGGCTTTCCGGTCAAGTCCGGGTCACCGTGGACGTCGAGCAGATCGTCCCGAATCTGAAAGGCGATGCCGAGGGATCGACCGTAGGCGATGGCGTCCTCGACAATCGCCGGCGGGGATCCGGCGATCTCGGCCACGCTACCCAGCGCGGAGGCGATCAGGGCCGCCGTTTTCCGCTCAATCACCCTCAGGTAGTGCTCTCGGCCCCGGGAGAGGTCGAACTGGGCCGAGTCCTGGAGCACCTCCCCCTCGACCAGGTCGGCACACGCCTCCGCACTCCGCAGGATGATGGTCCGGGAGTATTCGGCGGCCAGCTGAAATGCCCGGACGAACAGGTAGTCCCCCGTCACAATGGAGAGAGGCACCCCGAAGGCCCGCGGCATCGACGGCTGACCCCGGCGGGTCTCGGCATGGTCGATGACGTCGTCGTGGACCAGGGTCGCGGTATGGATGAGCTGGGACGCGGCGCAGAGGGAGCGGATGGCCGCTGTCGACTCCTGGCCGAGGGCCCGGAACGTCGCGGCCATGAGGAGGGGGCGGATCCGCTTGCCCCCTGTGGAGCAGGCGTAGCGCGCCGCCTCAGTCAGTTGGGAGTACTTCGACCCCAGGACCTCCTGGAGCCGCCAATCGATCTCGGTCAGATCCTGGACCAGCACCGGGAGGAGGCCCGAGAGCTCCCGGGCCTCTTCCCGGTCGATCCTCGGGCCGACAATCGACTCCAAGGGGAGTTCGATGGGAGCGGAGGGCGGGGAGGGGGCGGGAGCCGTCACGTACTCCTCCACCGCCGGATCGGCCAGCGCATCCGCATCATGGCATCGAGACCCTTCGCACCGATATAGCGCATACCGAGGGCCAACAGGGGGTCGTGGGACACCCACCGGTCCCCGAACCGCTTGACCTCGTAGCCCCGGGCGAGGACCGGAGCGAGGACCGGCTTCCAGGCCCGATCATAGTCGGAGAGCGGTGCCCCGTTGCGGAGGTGGGCGACCGCCGCACGGCCGGCCAGCCAGCCGCTCAACATCGCCGTGGGGATGCCGCCACCGTTGGTCGCCATGACCAGGTTGGCGGCGTCCCCGGCCAAAAGCGTCGATCCCGAGACCAGCGTCTCGGGCGGCGGGCCGATCGGAACCCACCAATGCGTGCGGTCGTGCGCGGGCGGCAACTGTTGTCCGGCGACGAATCGATCGAGCAGCCGGTCCAGCCCGACGCCCCGGGGCAGGTGGGTGACGCCGATTCCGACGTTGGCATCGTCCTGCCGGGGGAACGCCCAGGCATATCCCCCGGGGGCGACCCGGCCAAAGTAGAGGTCGATCTCGTCCTCCCAGGCCCGGTCGACCGTGGCCGTGACCATGCGGTACATCTCCCGCTCCACCCGGATCCCGGCCGATCGGGCGACGGTGGAGACCGGCCCGTCGGCCCCAATGACGACCCGGGCCTGCACCGAATCGCCGTTTGCGAATCGGGCGGTCCCCTCCCGAACGGAGGTCACCCCCGCGGGGAACCGGAGCTCGGCTCCTTCGCCCTCCGCTTCGAGGGCCAGGGCCTTGTCGAACGCCCGCCTAGAGAGGGTACAACCGGCCAGGGGGAACCGGTACCGGTGGCCGAACGGGGAGACACAGACCATCGACCGGGTGGTCCTCAGCGCGGTCCCGTCGGGGATGGTATAGGCCTCGCGGATGAGGTCCGGGGCCGGAAAGAGCGAGGCGAGCTCCTCGGGGGTGGGCACGAACTCCCCGCACTGGACCGGATGGCCCAGCTCCTCGCGGCGGTCGACCAGCAGGGTGCGCAGCCCGCCCCGGGCGGCCGCGCTCGCGGCCCGGGCGCCCGCTGGGCCGGCGCCGACCACGAGGAGATCATACCGCTCCATCGGCCTAGGGGCCGACGAGCACGAAGTGTTGGGCCGCCGTCTGGACGACGCCCAGCACCGGCTGCGGATCGATCCCGAAGAAGATTACCAGTACTGCGACCAGGCCGATGGCAACCGCCCGACCGTAGCCGAGGCCCTGGAAGGCCAGGCCGGGGGCCTCGGGCTGGGGCGAAGGCGCGGAGGGCTCCGGGGAGTCCAGGAACATGACCTTGATGACGCGGGCGTAGTAGAAGACCGAGGCGGCGCTGTTGAGCACCCCCGCGATCGCCAGCCAGACAAAGTAGCCTTCCGCCTGGATCGCCGAGCTGAAGAGCACGAATTTGGAGACGAAGCCGACCGTGAGGGGGATACCGGCGAGGCCGAGCAGCATGAACGAGAAGGCGACGCCGAGGTAGGGCCGCCGCAGGCCGAGCCCCCGCCAGTCGTCGATGCGGCCCCCGATCCCGAGCGCAGCGACGGCCGCGACTACTAGGAAGGCCCCGGTCGTCAGGATCACGTGGGCAAAGATCTGAAGGGTGGCTCCGGCCACCGCCGGTGCGGTCGCGACAGTGATGCCGATCAGCATGTAGCCGGCCTGGCTGATCGAGGAGTACGCAAGCATCCGCTTGATCTCCTTCTGCTGGAGGGCCAGGAGGTTACCCACCGTCATGGTCACCACGGCCAGGACCGCGAGAAGCACCTGGACCAATGGGCCGATCTCGACGCCGGGGCCCCCCAACGGATTGAAGGAGGCTCCCCAGCGCGCGAGCAGGATCGGGCCGATGAAGACCAGGAAGAACGCAAACAACCCGATCTTCTTCGTGCCGCCGGCGAGGAACGCCGAGACGTCGTGGGGGGCGCCGTCGTAGACGTCCACCGCCCAGGCATGGAACGGCACGAGAGTCACCTTGAAGGCGAGCCCGGCCACGAGGAGTCCGTAGCCGAGGAGGACCAGCGTCGGGGTCCCGACAGCCGACCCCTCGATGGCGTAGAGGTTGGTGGTCCCGAACGCCCCGAACAGGAGGGCGACTCCGAAGAGCGAGAGGACCGTCGACAGGGCCCCGATGATGTAGAACTTCATGGCGGCTTCGACCGACCGGGCGTCGCGCCGGGTGTAGGCCACCAGGAGGTAGGTCGAGATGCTGACCACCTCGATGGCCAGGACCAGGAAAAGCAGGTCGGAGGCCACCCCGACGAGGAGCATCCCGAGGGTGGCCAGCATCAGCAGTCCGAAGAAGACGGCACTGCCGCGCTCCCGGGAGGGCCGGCTCATCGAGCCCAGGCTCACCAAGAGCGCCGAGATCAGGAAGAAGGCCTGGAAGACCAACCCCAGGGAGGTGAAGGAGTAGAGCGGAGCCGAACTGGGTGTGATCGTCGGATCGATCTGGCTCGAGGGAATCAGGGCGAGGCCGGCGAGCGGCGCCACCCCGAGGTCGGCCAGGATAAAGAGCAGACCCAGGCCGGTGACCGCCACCGCGATCGCGCCGTTGAGTTCCACCCTTCGGACCTCCGCCACATCCAGCAGGAAGACCAGGAGCGCCCCCGCCAGCAGCAATAGCTCGGGAAGGAACGGCCCGACGAACGCCCCGAAGGCCCCCCAGTCGGACACGTCAGAACCCCCGGATCGGCGACTGGGTGATCAGGTTCACGAGCAGGGCGGGGAGGATGCCGAACAGCACGATCGACGCCACAAGGATGCCCATGCCAATCCGTTCGGGGAGCGGCAGGTCATGGACATTCGGAGCAATCCCCTTCGGCGGACCGAAGAGCATCCGCTGCATCATCCAGAGGTAGAACGCCGCCGTCACGACGAGGATCCCCAGCGGGATGAGCACCCAGTAGCCGATGGCGACCCACGTCGCGAGGAAGGCGGAGAACTCGGCCGGGAACCCGATCAGCGCCGGTAACCCCAACGAGGCGAGCGATCCGATCATGATCATCGTCGCCAAGACCGGCGTCACGGCGGCAATGCCCCCAAGGCTCGCGATGTCCCGCGTCCCGTAGGTATGGTGGACACTTCCCGAGACCATGAAGAGGAGGCCGCTGACGACGCCGTGGGCGAACATGAGGAAGACGGCCGCCATTAGCCCCAGTGAGGAGTCGACCGCGATCGCGAGCAGGACGATCCCCATGTGGTTGATCGAGGAGTAGGCGACCATCCGTTTGAGGTCCCTCTGGCTGAGGGCCACCACCGATCCCCAGGCAATCGAGACGAAGGCGATGAAGTAGACGAGCGGATCCATGTGGAGGAATCCCGACGGCAGCACGAGCACCGCCCAGCGGATCAGCCCGTAGCCTCCGAGCTTGAGGAGGAGGCCGGCGAGGAGCACCGAGCCCCCGGTCGGGGCCTCGACATGGGCGTCCGGAAGCCAGGTGTGGAACGGCACGATAGGGAACTTGACCCCGAAGCCGAAGAGGAGCGCGACGAAGACGAGCGACTGCTGGACCACGGAGAGGTTGGGGGCGGCGGCGTAGATCGCCGAGTAGTCGAACGAGCCGGCCCCGGAGTAGAAGGCCATCACCAGCAGGCCCACCAGGACGACGACCGAGGCCACGTGGGTGTAGATGAAGAACTTGA
>JBBYJM010000060.1:0-5263 GCA_043196275.1 Thermoplasmata archaeon | reverse complement strand
ATGGCTGGAGCGCCGCCCGATCCCCCAGGGCAGCACCGTCGTCATCGTCCTCCCGGATTCGGGGGATCGGTACCTCTCCAAGTTCTATTCGGATGACTGGATGCGGGAGAAGGGGTTTCTGGGCCGGCCCGCCATCGCCCGCGACCTCGTGACCCGCAAACCCTCGACCCCCGCGCTCGTGGCGGTCGATCCGACGACCCTGGTGCGGGATGCCCTGGCCCAACTCCGGCACTACGGCATCTCGGCCGCCCCGGTCCTTTCGGGAGATCAGAATATGGGCAGTGTATGGGAAGACGATCTGTTGCGCCGGACCCTCGAGGATGAGACCCTGATGGAGCGGACGGTCACCTCCGCCCTCCAGCCCGCCTTCGGCGAGGTGCCGGCGGAGGACCCGGTCCCCCACCTGTTGCGCCGACTCAAGGAGGAACCGATCCTGCTGGTGCGGGACTCGGCGACCGGCCTTCCGATCGGGGTCCTGACGCGGCACGACCTGGTCGCCCACCTCTCCGACGAAGCGGAGGTCTCCGATGCGGTTTGACACCCGGTTGATCCACGCGGCCCAGCCCCCCGATCGATCGACCGGGGCGGTGAATCCGCCGGTCTATCTGTCCACGACCTTTGCTCAGCCGGGTCCGGGGACCGACCAGGAGTTTGTCTACGGGCGGACCGGCAATCCGACGCGTCGGGTCCTTGAGCGGGCGCTCGCGGACCTTGAGGGAGGTCGCGTCGGCTTGGCCTTTGCGTCGGGGATGGGGGCACTTTCGACCCTTCTCGAGAACATTCCTTCGGGTCGCCGGATCGTCGCGGTCGACGACCTGTACGGGGGGACCTGGCGGATGTTCGAGCACCACCGCCGCCAGTTTGGTCTGGACGTCCAGTACGTTGACATGACCGACCCCGAAGCCGTGGAAGCGGCAGTCGCGGCCGCCCCCACCGCGTGGGTGTATGCCGAGTCCCCGACCAATCCCTTGCTCCGGCTGGTCGACCTTCGTGCCATCGCCCGGATCGCCCACGCACACCGGGCGCTCTTCGTAGTCGACAACACCTTTGCCTCACCGGCCAACCAACGCCCCATCGAACATGGGGCGGATCTGGTCCTCCACTCGACCACCAAGTACATCGGGGGCCATTCCGATGTCCTCGGCGGTGCGCTGATCGCCCGGGATCGGCGGCTCGGGGACCGGCTGGCCTGGCTCCAGAATGCGGTGGGGGCGGTGCCGAGCCCCTTTGACTGCTACCTGCTCATCCGGGGTCTTCGCACGCTGGGAGTGCGGATGCGCGCCCATGCCGAGTCCGCCCGGGCGGTCGCGCAGGCGCTCGAGCGGGACCGACGTGTCGCCGGGGTTTGGTACCCGGGCTCGCCAAGGCATCCCCAGCATGCGCTCGCCCGTCGCCAAATGCAAGGGTACGGAGGCATGGTCAGCTTCGAACTCGAGGGCGGACTCCGGGCCGCCCGCCGGTTCCTCCGCGGCCTCCGGATCTTTACTCTGGCCGAAAGCCTCGGTGGGGTGGAGTCGCTCGTCGACCACCCGGCATCGATGACCCACGCGAGCGTCCCGCGGGCCGAACGGGAGGCCCACGGAGTCCGGGACGGACTGATCCGGCTCTCCTGCGGGATCGAAGACCCTGCCGACCTAGTCGAGGACGTGCGTCGGGGGCTCGCTCGAGGGTAGCCGATGCGATCGGTTCAGATCTACGACACCCTCTCCCGGGAGCTCCGCCGCTTCCAGCCGAGGACGCCTCCCCGGGTGGGGCTCTTCGTCTGCGGTCTCACTCCCTACGATGAGGCCCACATCGGTCATGGGCGGGTGGCGGTCGTCTTTGATGTCGTGGCCCGAGCGCTGACCCATTGGGGGTACCGGGTCTTCTACGTGCAGAATGTCACCAACATCGACGACAAGCTGATCCGCCGGGCCGGCGAGCTTGGGGCGGAGCCGTTGGCGCTCGCCGAGGAGCACTTCCGCTCCTGGGCCCGGTCGATGGACCGGCTGGGGGTCCGATCGGTCAACTACTACCCGCGCGCGACCGACTACATCCCGGAGATCATCGACCAGGTGCGCGCGCTCGTCGATCGAGGGTTCGCGTATGTCGCTGACGATGGCTCCGTCTACTACGAGGTCGGCCGGTTTCCCGACTACGGCAAGCTTTCGGGGCAACGGGTCGAGGCCCTCCGGCCCGGCGCCCGCGTGGAGGTCGACCGCCGGAAGCGGTCGGCGGAGGACTTTGTCCTCTGGAAGGCGGCGACGCCGGGTGAGCCTTCGTGGCCGAGCCCGTGGGGGCCGGGACGGCCGGGTTGGCATATTGAAGATACGGCCATCACGGGACGGCTGCTCGGCCCCCAGTACGACCTCCACGGGGGCGGGCTCGACCTCAAGTTTCCCCACCATGAGGCGGAGATCGCCCAGTCGGAGGGAGCCACGGGGCTCGCCCCGATGGTCGCCTTCTGGATGCACTCCGGCCTGCTGACGCTCCGGGGCGAGAAGATGTCAAAGTCCGTCGGCAACGTCCGCTCCCTCGCCTCGACAATCGAATCGGAGGGGGCGGAGGTCCTGAGGTTCTACTACCTCAACGCCCACTACCGGAGTCCCCTCGACTTCGACCCCGAGACGAGCTTCGCCGAGGCGCGGGAGGCCTACCGAAGGCTCCGGGACCCGTTCGACCGCCTGACGGATCTACTGCGGGCGAAGGATCCCGGCGGAACGACCGACCTGCCGGACGAGCTCGCCGCCGCGGCCGACGAAGTGGAGGACCGGCTCGACAGGTGGCTGGCGGACGACTTCCGGACCCGCGAGCCGATCGCGGAGCTCTTCGGCTGGGGTCGGCGGGTCGTCGAATGGCTCGATCGCACCCCCGACCCCTCACCGGCCGCCTGCGAGACCCTGCTGCTGCCCTACCGCTGGGCGGAGGACGTCCTCGGCCTCTTTCCGGAGACGGACGTCAAGGATCCCCACCTCGACGGCGTCGTCGCCGCAGCCCTGGCCGCTCGGGCGCGCGCCCGTCAGCGGGGCGACTTTGCGGAGGCGGACCGGATCCGGTCGGAACTCGGAGCCGCCGGGATCTTGGTCGAGGATCGGGGGGGAATCTCCACATGGCGGCGGCGACCGGCGGACGGAGGCTCCAGTCCATGAAGGGGTTCGGTTTCGCGGAGCACGGTGGACTCGAACGGTTGGGGTTCGTGGAGATCGCTGAGCCGGTTCCCGGTCCCGGTGAGGTCCGGGTTCGGCTCAAGGCGGCCGCCTTCAACCGCCTCGACCGGTTTACCCTCCAAGGCATTCCCGGTGTGCCGATCGAGCGCCCGCATGTGCTGGGGTCCGATGGAGCCGGCCTCGTCGATGCGGTGGGTTCCGGGGTCGAAACCTCCCTCATCGGCTCCCGGGTGACGATCAATCCCGGCCTCTGGGACGGGGTTTGCCCGGCCTGCCGACGGGGGCACGAGGAGGCTTGCCCGCAGTATCGGATTGTCGGGGAGCACACCCAAGGGACCGCCACGCGTTGGGTGACGGTCCCCCGGCGCAACGTCCATCGGCTACCGGACGATCGGGCGTTCGAGGAGGGCGCCGCGGCGCCCCTGGTGTTCCAGACGGCCTGGCGGGCCCTCGCCACGGTCGGCGAGGTGGGTCCGGATTGTCGGGTGGCGATTGTCGGGGCCGGAGGGGGCGTGGTGCCGGCCGCCGTCCAGGTGGCCCACCATTTGGGCGCGAGGGTGACCGTCGCGGCCCGGTCCCGAGCCAAGGCGGATCGGTTGCGTCCTCTCGGGGCCGACGAGACCGTCGAGTTCGGCGAGGAGCACCCGCTCGACCGGGAACTCTGGACCACGAGCGGCAAGCGTGGCTACGACGTCATCTTTGACTCGGTGGGGGCCCCCACCCTCCCCCGGTCGGTCCGGGCGCTGGCCCGCGGAGGCCGGGTCGTGGTGATCGGGGCGACCGCGGGCCCAGTGGTCTCGCTGGACGTGCGGACCTTGTTCTGGCGGCAGGCGTCGATCCGGGGGAGCACCATGGCGAGCGCCGCGGAGTTTGAGGCCATGTACGATGCCTGGCGGCGGGGGGATCTTCGATCGGTGATCGACTCCCGTTGGCGTTGGGAGGAGGCGCCCGCGGCGCTGGCGCGGTTCGACTCTCCCGAGCTGCTCGGCAAGATCGTGCTCACGCTGCCGGAGTGAATGTTCGGGTCTCCCGAGCACCTTTAAGCAAGCCCCACATGTAACCGAGTCGTATGCCGGGGGACTTGGAGCGGGGCCGCCAGAAGATCGACTGGGCTCGAACGCATATGCCGATCCTCGAGGAGGTCCGGCGGCGCTTCGAGCGAGAGCAGCCGTTTCGGGGCCTGACCCTCTCGCTCGTCCTGCACGTGGAAGCCAAGACCGCCGCGCTCGCGCTGGCCCTCAAGGCCGGCGGGGCCGACGTCCACCTCGCCGCCGGCAACCCCCTCTCGACCGATGACGATCCGGTCGCGGCCCTCCAGGAGGCCGGGGTCCATACCCATGCGGTGAAGGGCGAGTCGGTCGACGAGTACCGGGCCGGGATCCGGGCGATGTGGGCGGCCGATCCGGACGTCATCATCGACGACGGGGCCGACCTGGTCGCGCTCATCCACTCGGAGGGTCGCCGTCGGGGCCGTATCCGCGGGTCGACCGAGGAGACGACCACCGGCGTCACCCGGCTCCGGGCTCTTGAGCGCTCGAAGACGATGCTGTTTCCGGCGATCGATGTGAACGATGCGGACATGAAGCACCTCTTCGACAACCGCTACGGCACCGGCCAGTCGACGATCGACGGGATCCTCACCGCGACGAACCTTCTCCTGGCGGGCAAGGTCGCGGTGGTGGCCGGCTACGGGTGGTGCGGCAAGGGGGTTGCGGCCCGTCTGCACGGGCTCGGGGCCGAGGTTATCGTGACCGAGATCGACCCGGTACGGGCGATCGAGGCCCGGCTCGACGGCTTCCAGGTCCGGCCGATGCTCGAGGCCGCCCGTCGGGCCGATCTGATCGTCACGGTCACCGGCAGCACCCGGGTCGTCCGCACCGAGCACTTTCAGGCCCTGAAGGACGGCTGCCTGCTGGCGAACTCCGGCCACTTCGACGTGGAGGTCTCCCGGACCGACCTCGAGCGGCTCGCCCAGGCCCACCGGCCGGTCCGTCCCCACGTCGAGGAGTACCGGTTCACCGACGGACGCCGGTGCTACCTCCTCGGGGAGGGGCGACTCATCAACCTGGCCGCCGGGCAGGGCCACCCGGTGGAGATCATGGACCTTTCCTTCGCCC
>JBBYJM010000059.1:0-5295 GCA_043196275.1 Thermoplasmata archaeon | reverse complement strand
GGTCGATCTTGTTCTGGACGACGACCACCTTCCGGACGCCGATGATGTCGAGGGCGTAGAGGTGCTCCCGGGTCTGGGGCTGGGGGCAGCGTTCATTGGCCGCCACCAGGAGCAGTGCCCCGTCCATGATCGCCGCGCCGGAGAGCATCGTTTCCATCAGGGTTTCATGGCCGGGGGCGTCGACAAACGAAACCGCCCGCAGAAACGTCGCCTCGCCGCCGCACGCCGGGCAGACCGGGGTAACCGAGTACCCGGTCGGGACCGGGCAGTTGGGGCAGCGGTAGAACGCCGCGTCCGCGTACCCGAGCTTGATCGAGATGCCTCGCTTGAGCTCCTCGGAATGCCGGTCGGTCCATTCGCCGGTGAGGGCCTGGGTCAGGGTGGTCTTGCCGTGGTCGACATGGCCCACCAGGCCGATGTTCACTTCGGGCTGGCGCGGAACCTTCATGCCGCGCCGAGCAACTCCGCGAGCGGCTTGGGTCCGGCCTGTTCGACCGTGAGGTTGATCTGGACCGTCTGCTCGCTGATCGTGTTGCCTCGGAAGCTTCGGCGCTTGCGCATCCCGTGCCGGGGCGCATGGAATCCGAAGCCGTCCCCGACGTACAGCCGGACCTGACGGCCCCCGGGGAGATCCGGGCGCAGGGGGAAGCCGCTCTTGTCGGTGCCCCCCGTAATCCGGAAGGTATAGCCGCCAGCGCCGATCAATTCGCCCCCGACGGTCTCCCCGATGCGCTTGCCAAGGAATCCCGCGGCCTGCGGGTCGGCCACGGCCCGTTGGAGGGACTTCTCCTTGTCGGAGATGACCAGCTTGTACTCGACCATAGGATACTGACCGGGGCGGCCGAGTGACGTGCGCTTTAAATAGATTTACCTTCGCCCAGACGAAGGGACGGCGACGGCGCGTAACCCCCGGTGGACCGATCTCGCTCCGCGCCGTGGCTCCCGCGGCATCCTCGGGGGCCGCCGCTCCATCGCCGGGTATATCTGGCGGGCCCCCGCTTCCGTCCGCAGGTGGCACCGACGGGATGGGGGAGCTGCAGGCGGTCGATCTCGCAATCCTCGGGGCCGGACTGGCCCTCGCCTCCGGCTTCGACCTCCGGGATCGGGAGGTTCCGGATGCGATCTGGCTCGCGATGGGCGCGGCCGGCCTCCTCCTCGGGGGGGTGGCCACCGCCCCACTTGGGTTCATCCCGACCGCATTGTGGATCCTCGTCGGCGCCTTGGTGGTATCGGCCTCGATCCCTTGGGATCGACTTCCCGGACGAACGACGCTTCACTTGGATTGGGGGGTCGAGCCTCTGGCCTACCTCGCGGTCGGGCTCTGCCTGCTGGCGGCCGGACTGCTCGGAGGGGTCGGGGCCCAGGGGGGCCTCCCCTGGAGCGTGGTCGGGGTCTATCTCACCGTCCTCCTCGCCCGGGGCCTCTTCGAGGCCGGCATCTTGGGGGGCGGGGCCGACGCCAAGGCCCTCATGACCATCGCCCTCTTCCTTCCCTTCGGGATTGCGCCGATCCTGCCCTCGCCGACGATCGCCACGACCCTGCTGACCTCCGTACCGTTCTCGCTGACGGTGCTGCTCAATGCCCTCGTCCTCTTGCTGGCCGTTCCGGCCTATCTCGTCATCCTCAACTTGCACCGGGAGCAGTTCCGCTGGGACCGCAGCTTCCAGCGGTACCGTCTCCCGGTCTCGGAGATCTCGCGGAAGTTTGTCTGGGTCGACGATCCCGAGGTCGGGGTCCGGACGTTGGGGGTCGAAGCCGAGACGGCTCGGGAGGACCTTCGGATCCGCACGGAGGTCCAGGAACGACTGACCCGGCAGGGGGTTCAGACGGTGTGGGTCACCCCGCAGATTCCGTTTGTCGCCCTGGTGTCCGCGGGAGTCCTGGTCGGGGTCCTGGCCGGCAACCTGATCTTTCTCTTCTGGGGGATCCTCTGAACTCGGCTCCGGGACCTCCCCCGGGGGGCCCGGGCGTGGGCAACCCTTTTTCTTCCTTGCGGACATTCGGACCCGGGGGAAGCCGTGTGACCAAGCATCCAGGCAGTTCGCCGATCCGGGTCCTGATTGCCAAGCCGGGTCTCGACGGTCATGATCGGGGCGCGAAGGTGGTCGCCCGAGCCCTGCGGGACGCCGGGATGGAGGTCATCTACGCGGGCCTCCGCCAGACTCCCGAGGAGATCGTCCGCGCGGCCGTCGAGGAGGATGTCGACCTGGTCGGCCTTTCGATCCTCTCCGGCGCGCACATGGAGCTCATCCCGCGGGTCGTCCGGCAGCTCAAATCCCAGAAGGCGGGCCGAATCCCCGTCTTTGCGGGGGGCATCATTCCGGACGAGGACGCGAAGCGGCTCCGCAAGCTCGGGGTCCGGGCGATCTACGGCCCGGGCACCTCGCTCGAGGAGATCGTCCGCAGCGTCCGGGCCATCGTCGGTCGCTCTTCATGAGTCGAGCCGCGTCGCTCTCGTCGACCGTCCGGGCGATCCGGCGACGGGAGCTGCGGGCGTTGGCCCAATCGATCAGTCGGATCGAACGCGACGACCCGACCCTGGCTCCGGTTGAACGCGCCCTCTATCGGGAGACCGGGCGAGCCACGGTCGTGGGGATCACCGGACCGCTGCGGGTCGGAAAGTCGTCGCTCGTGAGCCGACTCATCGCCCACCTGCGCTCGCTCCACCGGACAGTGGCGGTCGTCGCGGTCGATCCGTCCAGTCCCTTTTCGGGCGGGTCGGTTCTCGGCGACCGGATCCGGATGGAACGGGACGACCACGATGCGGGGGTCTTCATCCGGTCGATGGCGAGCCGAGGCCACTCGGGCGGGATCGCCCTCGCGACGCGCCGGACGGTGCGGCTCCTCGATGCCGCCGGCTTCGAGGTGATCCTGGTCGAGACGGTGGGCAGCGGACAGGTGGACGTTGACATCCGGGATGTGGCCTCCACCAGCGTCGTGGTCCTGATCCCCCATCTGGGGGACGAGGTCCAAACCCTCAAGGCCGGCCTCTTCGAGATCGCGGACGTATTCTGTGTCAACAAGTCGGACCTCCCCGGTGCCGATCAGGCCCGGCGCGACCTGGTCGAACTGGTGGCGTTCGGCACCCCTCGCGACGGCTGGCGCCCCCTGGTGGCGGCCACCTCGACGACGCTCCCCTCCGGCATCGACGAGCTCTGGAGCTCGATCGAGCGGCACGAGCGGTTTCTCGATGACGCCGGGCTCCGCCTTCCGCTGCGACGGCGCCAGGCGCTCCGCGAGATCATCGACCTCATCCAGCGGCGGGTCGAAGCGGAGATCCTCCCCCGGGCCGACACCGATCCGGAGGTCCGGCGGCTGGTCGATCGTGTGGTGGATCGAGCCCTCGATCCCCCGGCCGCGGCCCGTCGGCTCCTGAGCGCCCCCGCCCGATCCCGACCGAAGCCGAGATGACGCTGGGGACGGGGGTCCTGCTCCTCTGGGGGGGTCTTCTCGTCGGGGCGCTCGCGGTCGGCTACTTTGTCCTGTTCTCCTTCGTCTGGGGGGCCGGCTATGCCCCCTCGAGCCGTAAGGTGGTGTCGGCCCTCCTGACCCTGGCCCGGGTCGGTCCGGGGGACGTCGTCTACGATCTCGGTGCCGGCACGGGGTCCGTCGTCTTCGCGGCCGCCCGGGCCGGGGCGACAAGGGTGGTCGGCGTGGAGATCGAACCGATCCGGGCATGGCTCCTGCGCTGTCGGCGCCGCTGGTCGACCCGACGATCAGGGATCGAGATCCGACGGGCAAATCTCTTCGGGGTTTCCCTCGCGGACGCGACGGTCGTGGTGGCGTTTCTCTGGCCGGGGGCCATGGAGCGTTTGGCCAAGCGGTGGGGGTTCTCCCTACCGAAAGGCGTTCGAATCGTCAGCCACTACCACCCAATCCCCGGCTGGACGCCCACCGCCGTGGACCCGGTCCACCGGCTCTACCTGTACGGGATCCCCGAGAGCCTTCCGTCAGCCGTGGAAGTAGATCCAAAAACCGGCCCCGACGAGCAGGACCGCGGCAATAATCACCGCGCCGGCGATCCAGCCGGTGTAGACGCCCCGGTCGTCCTGGTCGGAGGTCAACGTCACGAGCCGCTCACCTCCCCGGACCACTAAACGGTTTCGACGATCCGCCGATCACGGCGACACCGGCCCGGGCATCCCGCCCAGCAGCGCTCCGGACAGACCGAGGTAGATGAGGAGGCCGGCGACGATGAATCCTACCGTGAAGGCCGCCAGGATGAACCGGCGCTGTTCCGCGGTATAGTTCTCGGTCCACCAACTCATGGAGCTACGACCGGGGCGGGGTTCAAGAGCCCTCGGTTCATACTCCGTCCGCCCCGGCGGCCGGATCAGGCCGGGGAGGACTTGGAGGGCGCGTTCTCCGGGGCCGAGGCCGCCGGCGCGGGGCTCTCGGGAGTGACGAACTCCTCGACGATCCGGATCTCCTTCGGGTGGACCTGGCGGCGCAGGGCTTCGATGAGCCGCGGCTTGGTGGCGACCCAGGCCAGATCGAATTTGGCCCGATCCGGAAGATGCACCTGGAGCGTGGCCCCGTCCATCTCCACCCGGAATTCGGACCCGTGCCCGTAGTGGAGTTCGATCATCGCCCGGGCCTGCTCGGCCGGGGCGTCGATTCGGGACAGGACCTTGAAGGTGCCCCGGACCGTCCGTCCCGCGTACGGCGGGTTGAAGTCTACCCGGACCCGGGCGGCGGTCAGGCTCACGACGCGTCCCCGGCGTCCGCGGATGGTCAGGACGGTTCCGATATCGAGCCGGGCATCCTCACGGCGCATCTCGGGCAGCCGCTGGATCTCATGCATTCCGAAGAGCTCGATCAGCTTGGGGTCCCGCTCTCCGAAGGCTTCGGCCGGGGCGAAGGTCTTGGTGACCTCCTGGCCCGGGACCAGGCCCTCTAGGCCCTTTTCGATTCCCGAAGGAAAGAACTCCCCGCCGATCAAATGAGGCCGGGGAGCGAATCGGCTACCGTCCCCCCGTTCGGCGCCAGCCTTCTGGGCCACCTCCTCGCGGGTGGTGTCAATGAGGTCGGTTCGACCTCCGCCTTCGGCCCAGATCTCGTAGTCCAACGAAACCAGTTCGCCCGCCTTGACCGGGGCCTGGCCCTCCGTGGATTGGCTGGTCATCCCCGCGCCGAGACCCCCTCGGGTTTAAGGTTTTCCAACGGCGGAACCTCAGGGCGGAGGGCCCGGGGCACCGGGGCGCGTTCCGGCCGGTGGGGAGTTCCCTTGTGGGACGGAGGGAGAGCCCTCCGGGCGGCCCGGGGGAGGGGGAGTGCGATCGTAGCCCTGCCTCC
>JBBYJM010000058.1:0-5320 GCA_043196275.1 Thermoplasmata archaeon | reverse complement strand
GGTCTGCTCCTGGGGGCCCATGCCGCCGGCGAGGGGGCCGGCGACTACATCGCCGAGGTGGCGCACGCCCTGGAGATGGGATCCTCGGTCCGGGACATCGCCCAGACGATCCACCCCCATCCCACCTTCAGCGAAGCGCTCTCGGAGGCCGCTCTGTTGTGGCTCAACGAACCGATGCACGTGACCCGCCGGACCGTGGCCCATGCCCCTCGTTGATTGGGGCCGACGGGAGTACGGCGCCGCCCTGGAGGAGATGCGGCGCCTGCGCCGCGAGCGCCGTGCCGGGCGGATCGGAGACACCCTGATCCTCGTCGAGCACCCTCCGGTGGTCACCGTCGGGGTCGAAGGGGATGACGGGGCGGCGGCGGCGACCGGTCTCCCAGTGGTCCGCGTCGAGCGGGGAGGCAAGGCGACCTACCACGGCCCCGGCCAGCTGGTCGGTTACGCCGTCGTGGACCTCGAGCCCCGGGGACGGGACGTACGACGGTTCGTCCATGGCCTCGAGGAGTTGGTGGTCCGTGCGCTCACGCCCTGGTCGCTTCCGGCGAACCGGGTGCCCGGCCGCCGGGGGGTCTGGATCGACGGGTGCCGTAAGATCGCCTCGGTGGGGATCGCGGTCGAGGAGTGGGTCACCTTCCATGGATTCGCGTTGAATGTCTCGACCGACCTGGGGATGTTCGCCCGGTTCCGCCCGTGCGGCTTCTCCGGTGAGGTCATGACCTCGATGGAACGGGAGCTGGAACGACCGGTCCCTCTCGACGCCGTCCGAACGGAGGTGGCCCGGGCTTGGGCGGAACTCTTCGAACCGGGGTCCGAGCTCCCGCCCCTTGGGGCTGCTCCTCTCCCGGGGCCCGGGACATGAACGGGCCGGGCGCTCCCCGGCGCCTGCTCCTGCTGGGTGGAGGCGGTGGGCTCGTCGGACGCGCTGTCCTCCGGGAGTTCTCCTCCGACTGGCAGATCCGATCGCTGCACCGGCACCCGGTCGAAGGGGAGGCGGCAGCAGGGGTCGAATGGATCCCCACCGACCTCGGCGGCGGGGTGGATTGGCCCCGTCGGCTCCGGGGAGTGAATCTCGTCCTCAACGTCGCTTGGTACCGGTACGGATCGGCGGGACGATTCCGCTCGCTGGCGGATGGGCTCCGCCGATGTCTTCGGGCCTGCGAAGATGTCCCCCGGCTCCGGTGGGTGCACATCAGTGTCCCGCCGGCCCCCGCCGCCTTGGAAAGCGGCCTTCCCTACCTCACATTCAAGCGCGAGGTCGACCGGGCCCTGGAGGCGAGTTCCCTCAGCTACTCGATAGTGCGTCCGTCGATGCTCTTTGGACCCGGCGATCGGTTGTTGACGGTCATGCTCCGATTGATGCGGCGGTACGGACGGTTTCCGCTCTTTGGGGACGGGGAGTACCATGTGAGCCCCCTCGCTGCGTCCGACCTTGCGGCCATTCTTCGGCGGGAGGCGACGCTTCCCGGCTCCCGGAATCTCGTCTTTGGGGGGCCAGTACGCTGGAAGTACCGGGACCTTCTCGACCGGATGTTTATGGCACTGGGACAGAAGCCCCGCTACGTCCAGCTCTCTCCGGCGCTCTCGGTCGGGGTGGCCCGCCTGATTCAGGACATGGGCTCGAGCCTGATCTATGCCTACGAGGTGGAGTGGCTCCTCAGCGACCGGCTGGGACCACCGCCCTACGTCGGACTCGACCGACCGCTCCGATCGGTCGACTCCTTCCTCGATGAGGAGGCTCGCAGGCTCCGAGGCTCGGCGGCTTGATCCGTCGGGGCCCCCCGGGTTGCAATCCCTCGTGGGTTCAGGGGAGCGCGCCGAGGACGTGCCCGATCAGGAACCCCGCGAATCCGGCCACGAGCCCGATGACGACCATGCGGGTCCCGCTCGTCCAGAGCGAACCCAGGGTCGTCCGGGCCTCGTACCAACCCACCGCGAAGAGCGTCGCGGCGCTCAGCACCACCGAGCCGATCCCGATCGCCCAGGGGTTGGTCGTGAAGAAGACGGGGATCAGCGGAATGAACGAGCCCACCACGGTGGCGCCTCCGACCAGGAGGGCGCTCTGTCGAGCCTGGTCGGCGTGGACCGGGGCGAGACGGAGCTCAAAGGCCATCATGACATCGAGCATCGCCTGAGGCTTCGATTCGATTCGGCGGAGCATCTCCTCCTGCTCCTCCCCCTCAAAGCCCCATCCCGCCAGAATCTCCCGAACCTCCCGGCGCTCCTCTTCCGGAACCTCCACCATCTCCCGCCGCTCCCGTTCGACCTCGCTCAGGTAGAGGGATCGGCGGGAGAGGGTACTGGTGTAGGCGACCGCGCCCATCGAGATCGATTCGGCGGCCAAGGCCGCGAGCGCCGCAATCAGGATCAGCTTGGAACTGGTCCCGGCGGCCAACAACCCCAGGAGGATTCCGAGAACGTTGACGATACCGTCCTGGCTGCCCAGGATAAAGTCCGAGAGGGTGGTGGGGTGGGAGTGGGGCTCCACGGACGCCGCACCGAGTTCGCCCTCATAGGGATTGTTCCGACGCCCTTGAGGGGGAAGGTCCCTGCGGAAGTCGTATAACTCGGGACGTCCTCCACTGGTGGGGGAAGGTGCGCAGATGAAGAACGAAACCGAGAGCGACTTGACCAAGGGAATGATCGAGGGCGCCATCGAGGCGTTGACCGACAAACACAGCCAGCTGGAAGTGCAGTTGGACGGCATCCGGGTCCACCTGCCGGGCACCCGGTTCGCTGTCGAACTCACCGGATCGATGACCGTCTCCGTCCACATGCGGGAGATGACTGAACCCGAGCGACAGGCCCTTGCCGCGGGCCATGCGGCCCAGCATACCGCCTAGGGGTGTGGGGCTTTCCGGGGACCCGGTTGAATCCACTCGGCCACCCCCCTGAGGTGGGGCCCGAGATGGCCGGCCCAGGCCGGTGCGGCCTGTCCCAGGGTGAACAGGGACCGGGCGTGACGGTCCAGCTGGACCGTCCAGCCGCGTCGTGCGAGCAGGGAGGCAAGGGCGAGCACCCGCCGCACCGGCACCGAGGGGAGCGGAAGGCCGGGATCCCCGGGGGGACCGCCGAGGCCGAGGTCAACCCGAGCCCAGTGCCGGTCCAGATCGACCGAGAGGATTTCGACGCCCTGGGAGCGGACGACCAGACTCCCCCGGTTTCGCGAAGTCGGATCCGAAGTCGACTCCGCCGACGGGCGTATCGGACTCCGGTCTCCTCCTCGGGTCATGACCCTACCCCTTACCGGTAGGCCGATTCCAGTTAATGGGTTATCTACCGGGAGGAGACTGGGCCGTAGCGGGCCTTCGAAATGGCGAACCTGCTCTGGCTCGAGCTGATTTCCGCCGTATTTGTCGCGATGTACTTTCCGATCGCTCTCGTCCAGACGGCCGGTATCGTTCGGGGCCTCCTGTTTCGCCCGATCCCCACCTTCCTGCCGCCCAAACCGGGCCGCCGAATCATCACCGTGATCTGCACCAATGGCCAAAACCCGGAGGTGGTCCAGCAGATCCTGGCCCGGGTCCAGAGCTACGGGTTTCCGATTGAGCAGTTCGTGATCAAGGAGGAACGCGACGGATTCTCCTACTCGGCCCGGGAGATCGTGGTCCCGAAGATCTACCGGGCACCGAAGGGATCCCGGAACAAAATGCGGGCCCTCCACTACGGAACCCTCTGGCTGGCGGAGAAGGGCTACGGCCGCGAGACCTACATCATCTTCATGGACGACGACAGCGTGGTCACCCGGGACTACGTCCGGTACGTCTACGGAATGCCGTATGATGCCGGCCAGGGAATGATCCACCTTCGGGCGGTCGGCCACCATCTCCTGTCCACCCTGGCGGACTTCATCCGGGTGACCGACTGCGAGGTGTTCTGTCGTCAGTTCAACCGCGGGCATGTCCCGCGGATCGCCCACGGGGAGGGACTGGTTGTCCGAGCCGACGTGGCGGCGGGGATCGGATGGGACTACGGGACCTACGGCGCCGAGGATCTCTTGATGGCGCTCTACGTCTACACCCGGGGATACCGGTTCGGATTCATTCCCGCGTACGTCGAGATCTCCCCTCCGACCTCTCGGTCGGACTTCTTCAAGCAGCGGCGCCGCTGGCTGTTTTCGTTTTTCCGGGCCGGCCCGGTGATCCGGGAGGTCAGCCCGTTCACCTACTACTTTGGCATCTATCGCTATATCTTGGGGTGGACCGGATTCATTGGGATCTACCTCCTGGTCGCTGACAATGTGCTGCTCCTCCCGATCGACCCGCTGGTCTTTTCGATGTCGGCCTTCAATCTCGTCGCCTACTTCCTGGCCTATCAGTACGGGGCCGCGTCGCTGCACTCCTGGAAGTATTCCCTCAAGATGCTCGCGCTCCAGTTCGTGGTGGCCTTTTACGAAGGGGGAACGGTGATCCTCAGCGTCTTCCGGCCGCCCAGCAAGACCTCCTTCGAGGTCATCCGGAAGGTGTAGCGTCGGGTTACGGGCGGATCGAGGCAGGCCCCAAGGAGGACCCGGTCCGTTCCATCGCAGGAGGGGGCGGCGGCGTCCAGTCGGTCGGCAGATCCCGGAAATCCATTATCCGTCCGACCGGTAGGAGGAAGTTGAGGAGCTGGGACCCCTTGGGGTCGTTGCGGAGGAAGCGGATCCGGAACACCCGATCGTTCACGACCGTCAGCTGGAAGGCGAGCGGCAGGACCGATGCCACCCGCTCTGGGGCGACCGGCTGCGCGAAACTCACCTCGATCCGGCGGAACGGGAGAAGAGTACCGAACTCCACGTTCGGTCCGTCGTACACCAATGCACCCCGATCCAAGACCAGGATCCGGCGGGCGACGTGGGCCGCGAGCTGGGTCGATCGGGTCCCGAGCAGGATGAGGTGGTGGGCGGAGAGGTTCCGAAGCAGGTCTTCGATGCGCCGGACCTCCTCCTCATCGGCGAGATCGGCCGGCTCGTCCCAGACCAGGATCGGAGGGTCGGCGACTAAGCTCGCCGCGAGCATGACCCGTCGCCGCTGGCTCTGGGGAAGCTTTGAGACGACGCTCCCGAGGGGCGGAAGGGCGAGGGCCGTGTCGAGGTAGTCGATCCGTTCCCGGACCGAGGCTCGGGTCATTCCCCGGAGCTCTCCGGCCATGTCGAGGGTGTCGATGACGGTCAAGCCGTCGTAGGGCGCAGGGTCCCCGACGGCGCTCCCGATGTACTGGCGCGCCACCGGGTCGGCGATCGTCTGGCCCTGGACTTGGATGAGCCCCGTCGTTCGGTGAATCAGCCCAGCGATCATCAAGAGCACGGTGCTCTTGCCCGAGCGGGAGGGCCCGGTCAGCG
>JBBYJM010000057.1:0-5344 GCA_043196275.1 Thermoplasmata archaeon | reverse complement strand
CCGATAGCCGACCGGGGGAAGTGCCCCCGACGCCGTGGCGTCTCGGAAACCGTTATTCCTCTGGGAAACTCCCGAGCCCCGTGAGCGCCGCGGAGCCCGATCCGGAGGGGACGACCCTTTCGATCGCCGGTCCTGAACGGACCGTCCTGCGGGCGCTCCAGGCGGCCGGGCCGATGGCGATCGAAGAGGAGGCGCTCCCGGGCCTCACCGGCCTCCCCCCGGACCAGATCCGGGGAGCGCTCCAACGGCTCCGATCCAAGCGGCTCGCCGCCGTCGAGGAACTCCACCGGTCGGAGCCGTCCCTCACGCCCCGCGGCCGGGCCGCCCTGACCGACCGCCTCCCCGAGCGTCGGCTCCTCGATCTGCTCCGTACCGCCGGACCCGCGGGTCTCCCGATTACCGACCTTCCGGCGGCCGGCTTCTCGGAGGAGGAGCGATCGGCGGCGATCGGCCGGCTCCGCCGGGCGGGCTATCTGGAGGGCACCTCTCCGCTTCGGCTCAAGGACTCCGCCGAGTCCGGGCCGGCGAAGCTGCCCGAGGAGGCAGTCCTCGAAGCGATCGAACGGGGCGAACCGGAGTTCGATGCCGGAACGTTCCGTCAGCTGGAGCGGCGGGGTCTTGTCCAGACCGAGCGGCTCACCATGAAGCGGTGGACCGCCACCGACGAAGGGCGACGCCTGCCGCTGGAGGCTCCCGAGCAGCTGGTGGGTGCCCTGACCCCCGAACTGCTCGTGGGGGGACGTTGGCGGGAGCTCAAGTTCCGCCCCTATGACGTGCGCTCCTCCCCTCCGCACCGTCTCTCTCCCCGGCCGCACCCGTACGCCGCCTGGCTCGAGGAGTTCGAGGAGGTCCTGGTGGGGCTGGGCTTCCAGCAGGCGGAGGGCCCGCTCTTGGAGACTGAATTCTGGAATGCGGATGTGCTGTTCATGCCCCAGGACCACCCCGCCCGCTCGATCCACGACGCCCTCACGGTCGAAGGCGCTCCCGAGATCCCTCCGCCCTCGCCGCTCGTCGAGCGCGTCGCGGCGGCCCACGAGGGACGACCCCTCCCCGACCGGAATGAGCCGTTGAGCCGGGGCTGGAGCGAGCGCTACGATCCCGCGGTCGCCCGGCGACCGGTCCTCCGTTCCCAGACGACCGCCGTCTCGGCCCGGTTCCTCGCCGGGCGCCCCCGGCCGCCCTTCCGGATGTTCTCGATCGACCGGAACTTCCGTCGGGAGGAGGTCGACGCTCGCCACCACCTCGAATTCACCCAGTGCGAGGGCGTGCTCGGGGAGGAGGGCGTGTCGATCCGGCATGTGGTCGGGATGTTTCGAGAGCTCGGGGAGGCGATCGGCGTCCGGGATCTCAAGCTTCGGCCCAGCTACTTTCCGTTCACGGAGCCGTCCATCGAGGGGTACGTCCGTCACCCGGCGCTCGGATGGATCGAGGTGTTTCCCGGGGGCCTCCTGAGGCCGGAGGTGCTTGTCCCTCTTGGAGTGGAGGTGCCCGTCGCGGCCTGGGGGATCGGGATCGCCCGGCTGGCCATGGTGGCGCTCGGGATCAACGATATCCGGGAGCTGTACGACGACGACTACGACCGGCTCCGCGGAGGGCATCGGTAGGATGCCGCAGGAGCACCTCTCCCTGGCCCGCCTCGAGCGGCTCCTGGGCGTGCCGGTCGACGAGGCGCAGCTCACCACCTTACTGTTCTCGACCAAGGCGGAGATCGAAGGCATCCGGGGGGACGATCTCACCCTCTCGGTCACCCCGGACCGCCTGGACCTGTTGTCGGAGTCCGGCCTGGCCCTGGCCCTCGCCGGAGTTCTCGATCGGGCACGGGGCCCCGCGCCCTGGACTCCGCGCCCCCGCCCCGAACCGTTCGGCATCGAGATCGACGGATCGGTCGCCCCCCTCCGACCGGCCCTCGCCGCGATTCGGGTCGAGGCGCCTCCCGGGCACCCCCTCGACACCGATCTGCTATCGGAGGCGATCCGGTTCCAGGAGACCCTCCATGCCACGGTCGGCCGGGACCGGCGGGCCGCCAGTCTCGGAATCTACCCCTTGTCGGGGCTCCGTCCGCCGCTCCGCTACGCTGCTGAGCCGATCGATACGACCCGGTTCGTCCCCCTGGGGGAAACCACCGAACGGCCGGCGCGGGTGTTCTTCGCCGAGCACCCCCTGGCCGAGCGCTACGGGGCCTTCGGACGGATCGGCGACCGGATCCTGACGCTCAGGGACTCCGAGGGCCGTCTGCTCAGCCTGCCCCCCGTCCTGAATTCGGGGCAGTATGGAGAAGCCCGACCCGGAGACTCGGCTCTCCTGTTGGAGTCCACGGGGACGAAGGAGAGGACCACCCGGGAGATCCTCGGCCTGTTGCAGGTGGTCTTCGCCGGGCGCGGCTGGTCCTGGTCGCCGGTGACGCTCCGATCGACGGCCGGGGCTTCAGCCCCCTCGGCCGCCGGCCGACCGGCGTCCCGGATCCGGCTGACCTCCCGCGGGCTGGCCGAGCGAACCGGCTACGACCTTTCGCCCTCCGAGGTCGAGTCCTGGCTCGGACGGGCCCGTCTTGGTGCGGTCCCGGGGCCTGACGGATGGGAGGTCGAGGTCCCTCCCTGGCGGCCGGACCTCCTTGGCGAAGTCGACCTGGCCGAGGAGGTCCTGGTCGCCCGGGGCCTCACCGCCGACGAGGGGTTGGTCCTGCCCTCCCGGACCCGCGGCGGGCGGCTCGAGGAGATCCGGTTCCGGCGGCACTGGGCCCCCCTGCTCCTCGGCCTGGGCGCGGTGCCGCTCTACAATACTGTCCTCATCTCGGCCGACACCGTGGAGGCCCTTGGGGATCCGCGCGCGCTCCGGATCCATCACCCGGTCTCCCGGGAGTATGCGTATGCCCGACCCTCGCTCCTGCACTCGATGGCCGCCACCCTTCGGCGCAACACCCGGCACGGCTACCCCCAGCTGTGGAGTGAGATCGGGCCGGTGCTCCAGCCTCCGGGATCCGCCGCGCCGGCCGGCGCGACCCGCTACCATGCCGCCCTGGTCTGGGCGGGGGAGGGGCACGGGTTTTCCGACGTCGCATCGGTCGCCGAATGTCTCCTCGACGCCCAGGACGTGAGTTCCGTTCGGGAGCCGATGGACCACCCCTCGGCGATCCCGGGCCGGTCGGCCCGGGTTCGGGTCGCCGGGGTCGACGTCGCCGAACTGGGCGAACTCCACCCCCGGGTGCTGGAGGCTCTCGGGCTGCCGGTACCGGTCGCCTGGTTCGAAGCGGACCTATCCGCGCTCTGGCCCTTAGTCCGTCCGTCCGGAACTCATTAATACGCGGTCCCCGTCCTCGGGCGATGGCGCCCGCCCGCCGACGACCGGCCGCATCCGCCGCGCGGCCGAAGGCCGAGCCGGAGGTTTCCCCGGCCGAGAGTTCCTCGGGCCGGCTCCCCCTTCTCGCCGAGCCCCCGAAGGATCCCGACGATCAGTTCCTCCGGAAGATCGGCTTCCCGGGGGAGTACCCGTACACCCGGGGGATCCAGCCGACGATGTATCGGGGGCGGCTGTGGACCTTCAGGCAGTACTCCGGGTTCGGCAGCGCGACGGAGACCAATCGACGTTTCCGCTACCTCCTCAGCAAGGGCCAGACCGGCCTCTCCGTCGCCTTCGATCTTCCGACCCAGGTGGGGTACGACTCCGATCACCCCCGGGCCCGCGGAGAGGTCGGACGGTGCGGAGTGGCGATCTCGACGATCGACGACATGCGGACGCTGTTCCAGGAGATCCCCCTCGGGGAGGCCACCGTCTCGATGACGATCAACGCGACCGCCCCGATCCTCGTGGCGTTGCTGGTCGCAGTGGCCGAGGAGCGCGGAGTCCCCCGGGCCCGGATCGGCGGGACCGTCCAGAACGACATCCTCAAGGAGTATATCGCCCGGGGGACCTACATCTACCCCCCCGAGCCGTCGATGCGGCTTACCGTCGATCTCATTGAGTTCGCCACCCGGGAGATGCCCCAGTGGAACTACATCAGCGTCTCGGGCTACCACATGCGCGAGGCCGGCGCCTCGGCGATCCAGGAGGTGGCCTTCACCCTCGCGAATGCGATCGCCTACGTCCGGGCGCTGCGGGACCGTGGACTCGACATCGACGAGGTCCTGCCGCGCCTCTCGTTCTTCTTTTCGTCGGACCGGAACTTCCTGGAGGAGGTCGCCAAGTTCCGGGCCGCCCGACGGCTGTGGGCCTCGATCGCTCGGGACACCCTGGGCGCCCGGCGTGCCCGGTCCCTCCAGTTGAGGTTCCATACTCAGACCGCCGGCTCGAGCCTGACCGCCCAGCAGCCGGAGCTCAACGTGATCCGGACCACCCTCGAAGCCCTGGCGGCCACCCTCGGCGGAACGCAGTCGCTTCATACCAACGCCCTGGACGAGGCGATCGGCTTGCCGACCGAATCGTCGGCCCGCCTGGCCCTCCGGACCCAGCAGATCCTTGCGGAGGAGTCCGGGATCCCCCACACCGTCGATCCCCTCGGGGGGTCGTACCTGATCGAGGAGATGACCGACCGGATCGAGGCCGGCGCACGCCAGTACCTCGACCGGATCGAGGCGATGGGTGGAGCGCTCCCGGCCGTCGACCGGGGTTTCTTCCAGACCGAGATCGCCCAGGAGGCGTACCGGATCGCCCGGGCCCGCGAGCAGGGCCACGAGGTGGTGGTGGGGGTGAACCGGTTCACCGAAGGGAATCCCCGGTTTACGCTCTTCCCCGAGGAGGCCGGTTCGGGCACCCGGGGCCAGCGGATCTCCCCGGCCCAGGAGAAGGCCCAGGCGGCCCGGGTCGCCGCGTTCCGCCGACGCCGGGCGGCCGAGCCCGCGGCCCGGGCCCTCGACACGCTTCGGCGAGAGACCGAGGCGGGCCGCAACGTCATGCCGCCCCTCCTCGCGGCCCTCCGGGCCGGCGTCACTCTGGGGGAGGTCGCCGGCCTCTGGCGGGAGCTCTTCGGCGAGCATACCCCGTCCCGGGCGTTCTGAGGGTCCTATGAACGAAGCAGGAGCAATCGGACGGATCGACCACGTCGGAGTCGCAGTACGCAGCATCGAGAGCGCCCTCGGCCGGTGGACCCCCTGGCTGGGCGCCCCGATCCGACCCCCTGAGGAGGTCCCGACCCAGCGGGTACGGGTCGCGTTCCTGACGGTCGGTGAGAGCCGGATCGAGCTCCTCGAGCCCACCCAACCCGACTCACCGGTCGGTCGGTTCCTGGATCAGCGGGGCGAAGGGATGCACCATCTCGCCTTCTCGGTGCCGAACGTCGACCGGGCCCTCGCCGAGGTCGCCCGATCGGGAGGCCGATTGGTCGACACCACCGGCCGGCCCGGCGCCGGGG
>JBBYJM010000056.1:0-5347 GCA_043196275.1 Thermoplasmata archaeon | reverse complement strand
GCTACCCGAATCTTCGCCGCCGGAGATTGCGGAGCGGGCGGCCGCGCTGGAGCGCGCCCTCGAGGCCCTGAGCCAACTGGCCGAAGATGCTTCGGTCCCTCGGAATATCCGCCGGGGGGCGCAGAGTGCCCACGACGCTGTGGTCCGGTCGCGGGCCGCGCTGGACGTCCGGATCGCCAGCGCCGTCTCCGCGCTCGACGATCTGGCCAACGCCCCAAATCTTCCGAGCCATGGGCGCACCGCGCTCTGGTCGGTCCTGTCGAGTCTGGAGAGCCTGCCGTGAGTTCCCCGGGGCACACCCTCAAATACCCGGCCTTCGTCGCTCGCCGACGGAGCGGGTGCGGGCCCGTAGCTCAGCTAGGTTGGCGGTCCGGTCGGCCGGGCGGCCCTAGACAGAGCAGCTGGCTTTTAACCAGTTGGTCGGGGGTTCGAACGAGGAGCCTGTCGGTGGTCCCGGCGCTTCTCCGAGTCTCCCCCCGGGCCCGTCCCTACTTCGCCTCGAGGTCCATATGACTCCCCCCAAAGCCCCCCCGAAGACGTCCCGATCCCGACGGAGCAAGTCGACTCCGGCGTCGGCCGCCGAGCCACGCCCCTTCGTGGCGCACCGGATGGTTCCCCCCCACGAGGTGCTCTCCGAGGAGGAGTCGGCCCAGGTGCTCGCGACGCTCGGCACCCCGGCCGATCGAATCCCGAAGATCCTGGTCTCCGACCCGGGGCTCAAGACCGATCCGCGCTACCAGAAGATGCGGGATGCGGGGGAGCCGCTGCTGGGCCGAGTGGTCCGCATCCGCCGCCCGTCGGCCACCGCCGGGACGGCGATTGCCTATCGGCTGATTGTCGACTCTCTGGGAGCCGACTGAGGAATCTCCATGCGCGAAGTAGTCGACGCCTTTTTCCGGGAGCGCTCCATCGTCAACCATCACCTGGCGAGCTTCAACGATTTCCTGCCGACCAACGACAATCCGAATTCGAGGATGCAACGGATCGTGGACGAGTCCCGCGTCAGCGAGGACACGATGGACCGGGGCGTCATCCGGCTCGACGTCCAGAAGACCAAGAGCACGATCATGGTCCGCGTCGGCCGCCGACGGGACGGCCGGTCCAACCAGATCGGGTCCACGGCCGAACCGACGATCCTGATCGGGCAGCCGTTCGTCAAGGAGCCGGTCGGGTCCAAGCCGACGCTCACCCCGATGGAGGCGCGGCTCCGCAATCTGACCTACCAGGCGCCGATCTTCCTCAACGTCACGGTCGTCGAGAACGGGGTCGAACGGGCCCCGGAGCGGGTCCACATCGGCGACCTGCCGATCATGGTGAAGAGCCGCCCGTGCAACCTCAACCGGGCCAACCTCGAGAAGGAGTCCGGGATGCCGATCTCCGATGAGGAGTACCGCGCCAAGCTCGTCGAGTACGGTGAGGATCCCCTCGATCCGGGCGGATACTTCATCATCGGGGGCACCGAGCGCGTCGTGATGAGTCTCGAGGATCTGGCGCCGAACCGGATCTTCGCGGAGTACAACGAGCGCTACGGGACCCCCATCGAGAGCGCGAAGGTCTTCAGCCAGCGCGGGGGGTACCGGTCGCTCACCGTCGTCGAGAAGAAGAAGGACGGGATCCTCCAGGTCTCGGTCCCGACCGCCAGCGGACAGATCCCCTTCGCCGTCCTGATGAAGGCCCTGGGGATGAAGAACGATGAGGAGATCTTCCAGGCGGTCCTCGGCGAGCTGATGCCCCTGGACGAGCCGTTCGTCCACACGATGAAGCATCTCCTCAACGTCAACCTCGAGGAGTCGATCTCCAAGAAGCTCTACCCACCGGAGGGCATCCTCACGACCGAGGACGCGCTGCTGTTTCTCGAGAAGAAGTTCGCCACCGGCCAGGCCAAAGAGTACCGGCAGCGCAAGGTCGACGGCATCCTCGACCGTTCGCTGCTCCCCCACCTCGGCGACACGCCCGAGGACCGGCTCAAGAAGGCGCTCTACCTCGCCCGCATGGCGCGCACCGTCCTGGAGCTCCACCTCAAGGTCCGGGGCGAGGACGACAAGGACCACTACGCGAACAAGCGGCTCAAGCTCGCCGGCGATCTCATGGAGGATCTCTTCCGTGTCGCCTTCTCGCTCCTGCTGAAGGATCTCAAGTACCAGCTCGAGCGGTCGTTCGCCCGGAAGAAGGATCTGCGGATCGCCAGCGCGATCCGGCCGGACCTGCTCACCCAGCGGCTGGTCCATGCCCTGGCGACCGGCAACTGGGTCGGGGGCCGCTCCGGGGTGAGCCAGGTGCTCGACCGGACCAGCCACATGTCGGCGATCAGCCACCTCCGCCGGGTCACGAGCCCCCTCACCCGGACCCAGCCGCACTTCGAGGCCCGGGATCTTCACCCCACCCAGTGGGGGCGGCTCTGTCCCAACGAGACCCCCGAAGGTCAGAACTGCGGCCTGGTCAAGAACTACGCCCTGAGCGTCGACGTCTCCGAAGGCACGGACGAGGAGGAGGTCGGCATCCTCCTTCGGGATCTCAACACCCGCGAGATCGGTCCGGAGGTCTTCGAGGAGGCGAAGGCGCCGAAGGGCCGGCGCGCCGCCCGGGTCTACCTCAACGGGAACCTGCTCGGCCTGCACTCGAACCCGGTCGAACTGGTCCGGGAGATCCGGGACCGCCGCCGGTCGGGAACGCTCTCCCCGACCCTCGGGGACAAGACCTACGAGGTCAACGTGCGGTACGACGAGGAGATGAATGAGGTCATCGTTCATTGCGACTCGGGCCGGCTCCGCCGCCCGCTCATCGTCGTCCAGAACGGCGTTTCGAAGATCACCCACTCCGACCGGGAGGAGATCGCCCGGGGGGCCCTCTCCTTCTCCGACCTGATCCGTCAGGGGAAGATCGAATGGATCGATGCCGAGGAGGAGGAGGACTCCCTGATCGCGATCGAACCGTTCGATTCGCCGGCCCGCTGTCCCCACTGCGAGCGGGCCCTGAGCCGCTCCGACCTCCTCTACCCCGCCGATGCCGAAGCCTCCGATCGGGGCTTGAGGACGTGCCGGTTCTGCCAGGGGGAGATCCCGACGACTCCGCGGCTGACGGCGAAGCACACCCACCTGGAGATCGAACCCAACCTGATTCTCGGGGTCGCGACCGGGCTCATCCCCTTCCCGGAGAACAACGCCGCGGCCCGCAACACCCTGGGCGCCGCGATGGCGAAGCAGGCGCTCGGAGTCGAGTCGGTCAACTACCGGCGCCGCCCGGACACCCGGGGGCACCTCCTGCACTATCCCCAGGCGCCGCTCCTGCGCACCGAGACGATGCGCTACGTCCACTTCACCGAGCGGCCGGCGGGCCAGAACTTCGTGGTCGCGGTCCTCTCCTACGAGGGCTACAACATGCAGGATGCCCTGGTCTTCTCGAAGGGGGCGATCGACCGTGGCCTCGGCCGGTCGTCGTTCTTCCGGACCTACCGGGGCGAGGAACGCAAGTATCCGGGCGGCCAGGAGGACCGGTTCGAGATCCCCCGACCCGATGTCGCCGGCGCGCGCGTCGACACCGCCTACCGGAACCTGGCCGAGGACGGCCTCATCTTCCCGGAGCTCGAGGTTTCCGAAGGCGACGTCATCATCGGGAAGACGAGCCCGCCGAGATTCCTCGAGGAGAAGACCGACCTGCTCACCCCGCAGAAGCGTCGGGAGACCAGCGTCACCGTCCGGTTCGGGGAGTCCGGTTGGGTCGACAACGTCATCCTGACGGAAGGCGAGAACATCTCGAAGCTGGTCAAGGTGAAGGTCCGCAACCAGCGGATCCCCGAGCTCGGCGACAAGTTCGCGAGCCGGCACGGCCAGAAGGGGGTCATCGGGCTCATCGTACCGCCCGAGAACCTGCCGTTCACCCGGGAGGGTGTCACCCCAGACCTCGTCATCAACCCCCACGCCATCCCGAGCCGGATGACGGTGGCCCATGTGCTGGAAATGCTGGGCGGCAAGGTGGGCGCGATGGAGGGCCGGGCGATCGACGGGACCGCCTTCTCCGGCGAGCGGGAGGACGCGCTCCGCCAGGGCCTCCGGGATTTGGGGTTCCACTCCTCCGGCCGCGAGACCCTCTACGATGGCATCACGGGCCGGCGGTACAACGCGGAGATCTTCATCGGGGTGATCTACTACCAGAAGCTCCACCACATGGTCGCCGGCAAGATGCACCTGCGCTCCCGCGGTCCGGTACAGATCCTCACCCGGCAGCCCACCGAGGGTCGGTCCCGCCAGGGTGGGCTCCGCTTCGGGGAGATGGAGCGGGACTGCCTCATCGGCCACGGCGTCGCGATGGTCATCAAGGACCGTCTGCTCGATGAGTCGGACGGCACGATCCAGTACGTCTGCGGCAACCCCGAGTGCGGCCACATCGCGATCCCCGATACGCGGGCGGGATCGCTGCGGTGCCCGAGCTGCGGGAACACTTCGTCGATCTACCCGGTGGAGATGAGCTACTCGTTCAAGCTCCTCCTCGAGGAACTGATCAGCCTCGGCGTCATCATGCGTCTCCAGTTGGAGGAGATGCACTAGGGGTGTCCATGCAGCAGGGATTGTCGAAGCGGATCAAGAGCCTCCAGTTCGCCTTCCTGTCCCCCGAGGAGGCCCGCCGGATGAGCGCGGTGAAGGTCATCACAGCGGACACCTACGACGACGATGGGTACCCCATCGACATGGGGCTCATGGACCTCCACCTCGGGGTGATTGAGCCGAACCTGCGCTGCCGCACCTGCGGCGGTCGGGTGAACGACTGTCCGGGCCATTTCGGGATCATCGAGCTCGCGATGCCCGTGATCCACGTGGGCTACGCGAAGGAGATCAAGCATCTCCTCCAGTCGACCTGCCGGGCCTGCGGACGGCTCCTGCCCGACGCTCCGCCCTCCCGGCCCGAAGCGGTCTACGACTCGGAGGCGGGGCCGGCGGCCCGGACGCGAGAGCCGAAGGAGGAGCGCAGTTGCCCGTTCTGCCATGAGGTCCAGCAGCGGATCCTGCTCGACAAGCCGACCACCTTCCGGGAGAACGGCCACAAGATCACCCCCAAGGAGGTCCGCGCCCGGCTCGAGCGGATTCTCGATTCGGATCTGCCGTTCCTCGGCCTCAACCCCAAGTTCGGCCGGCCCGAGTGGATGGTCCTGACCGTCCTTCCGGTCCCGCCGGTCCAGGTCCGCCCGTCCATCACCCTCGAAAGCGGGGAGCGGAGCGAGGACGACCTGACCCACAAGCTGGTCGATGTCCTGCGGATCAACCAGCGGCTGCGGGAAAACCGGGACATGGGGGCCCCCCAGCTGGTCGTTGAGGACCTCTGGGAGCTCCTGCAGTACCACGTGACTACCTAC
>JBBYJM010000055.1:0-5415 GCA_043196275.1 Thermoplasmata archaeon | reverse complement strand
GTCCGCTCAGTGACCCCGGGTCGGCCGGGGCCCCTGGCCCTGTATGTCTGCGGGCCCACGGTGTACGACGCCGCCCATGTGGGCCACGGGCGCACCTACCTCTACTTCGACCTGCTCCGCCGCACCCTCGAGGAGAGCGGGAGCCCGGTCCGCCACATCATGAACATCACCGACTTCGAGGACAAGGTCGACGTGCGGGCGGCCGAGCTCGGGCTCACCTGGAAGCAGCTCGCCCGTGAGGAGGAGCGCCGGTTCTTCTCCGACCTGCGCCGGTTCGGTGCCCTGAGGCCCCACGCCACTCCGAGGGCCAGCGACTTCGTCGCCCGGATGGTCGAGGTGGCCCGCCGCCTCGATCGGACGGGTCGGGTCCACCGGCAGGGAGACTCTTGGTTCTACACCCCCCCGACGCGCTCCCGCTGGAAGAACTTCAGCATCGCCGGCCACCTGGAGCTGCACGCCGTCCCGGAACCCGGTCATCCGCTCACCGAGGCGGACGGCCGGTCGTTCATGGTCTGGAAGCTCCAGCGTCCCCCGTTGCCCTCCTGGCCGAGTCCCTGGGGTCCCGGAACCCCGGGTTGGCAGCTTGAGTGCTACGCGATGGCGAGCCGGTACCTCGGAATGCCGGTCGATCTCCATGGGGGGGGCCAGGATCTCATCTACCCCCACCACTTCTCGGGGAACGAGATCGCCTTTGCTCTCGACCGGTCGCCATTTTCGCGGGTCTTCTTCCATTCCGCCTTCGTTCTCCGGGAGGGCCGGAAGATGTCCAAGTCCCTCCGGAACCTGGTGCCCTTGGCCCAGCCTCTCCGAGAGTACGGTGCCGGCCCCCTACGATGGTACTTGGCGGGCCCGGCCCCGACCGAGAAACTTGAGTGGGATCCCCGCCGCCTTCGACGGGCGGCCGAATCCTTTGCCCTGGTCCGGGAAACCCTGGGGGCACTTGCATCTCCGACCGTGGATGGGTCGGTCGGCGGCGCGGCCATCCACCGGCTCGCGGACGGAGTCCAGCGGGACCTGGAGCATGGGTTCCGGCCCGACTTGGCCCAGCTCCGGATCCTGCAGTTCAGCGAAGGCGTCCGCCGTCGTGCCGCCCCGGGCCTCCAGCGCGGTGACCGACGGGCCGCCCGAAGCGCCCTCGCTCGAATCGAGCGCCTGATGGGCCTCGACTTCGGCGCATCGGAGCCGAGGCGCGTCGGGCTCAGAGCCCCGTCCGGTCGACGGCGGTTGTGAGCCCGTTGCCCCCGCCCATGCACAACGTCGCGAGACCGTATTGACCGTGGGCGTGGATGAGCTCGTAGATCAGGCTGACGACGATCCGGGCACCGCTGGCCCCGATCGGGTGACCCAACGCCACGGCGCCCCCGTGGACATTGAAGCGGTCGTCCGGGATGTCGAACGTCCGCTGGACCGCGAGCGACGCCGAGCTGAACGCCTCGTTGTGCTCGATACGGTCGAAGCGGTCGATCGTCCAACCGAACCGCGCAAGATGTTGGCGGACGGTCGGGATCGGCGCCTCCATGACTTCCGACGGGTGGACGCCCGACTCCGCCCAAGAGTGGATCCATGCGAGCGGGCGGGCCCCCCGGCGCTCGACCTCCGCTTCGCTGGCCAGCACGAGGGCGGCCGCGCCGTCGGAGAGTTGGGAGGAGTTGCCGGCGGTCAGGAGACCGTCGGGACGGAAGACCGGGCGCAACTGGCTGAGCCGCTCCAGGCTGGTCGTGGGCCGCGGGCCTTCATCATGATCCAGGGCGGGACTGCCCGGGGCAATCCCGGCGGGGATCGGGACGATCTCGGGGGCGAAGCTGCCGTCGCGGTGGGCCGCGACGGCCCGCTCGTTGCTTCGTAGCGCGAACCGGTCCAGGTCGATGCGGGTCAGATGGAACTTCTGGGCGATCCGTTCACCGGTGAGCCCCATGAGCTCGTGCTCACCGTAGGCGTCCCGGAGCGCATCGTGCTGGACGGCGTCCTCGAGGCTCTGGGTTCCGTAGCCGAGGCCGCGACGAGCCTCCGGCATCAGGAGGTAGGGCGCCATGGACATGCTCTCCATCCCGCCGACAACCGCAAGGGAACAGTCACCGGATCGAACGGCCAGACTCCCCCAATGGAGCGCCTTCATCCCGGAGCCGCAGACCATGTTGACGGTCGCCGCCCCGACCGAATCGGGGATGCTGGCCCCCCGGAGGACCTGCCGCGCCGGGTTCTGGCCGGCCCCGGCCTGGATCCCCTGTCCGAAGAGCACCGTCTCGACCTCGTCTGGCCGGACGGCAGCTCGAGTGAGTGCCTCCCGAACCGCCAAGGTCCCCAGCGTCGTCGCGGGGAGCAGCCGGAGGGCACCCCCGAACTTCCCGATCGGAGTCCGGACCGCCGATAGGACTGCGACCCGCGGACGGGGCTCGGACGGCTGGACCATGGCCCCTTCCCGACCGCCGGGGTCCCCTACGCCTCTTCGACCCGGGGCGCAAGGAGAAACTCGCCTGCGCCCTTCTGCTGGGCCACGGGGAACTCGATCTTCAGCGGGTACTCATTGCCCACGTGGAGGGTGACTTCGTCGGCCGAACTGATCGACTTCATCATCGCCGAGAAGAAGTCGAGGGGGTACATGCTCTTCACCCGGTCCTTCGCTTCAATGCTCACGAGCCCATCCGCCGGGGTGAGCCGCATGTCCATCTTGTCGGTCTCGCTTTCGGAGTGGAGCGTAAAGGAGTCGGAGTCCAATTCCAGGATCACGTTGTCGGCGATGCTCTCGCTCCCGCGGATCCCCTGCCGGAGCTCCTCCATGCGGACGACCGCCTTCGCGGGGGGGTTGACGGTGGGCACCTTGGGGTCGGTCAGGCTCGCCGGATCGACGAGCGACATCGCTCGGACGACCTTGCCGACGCGGGTAACCAGGGGGTTCTTTCCGCCGTCATACTGGAGCGACACCGAGTCGCCCGGTTTCGAGAGGCGCAGGACATCCTTGAACCGTTCCATGTCGACGCCGATCTCTGTCGGCTCGCCCGTGAACTCCTCGAAGGCGGACGGGCTGAGTCGGAGAAGGAGCATGGCCACATGGGAGGGGTCGACGGCCTTCACCTCAAGGCCCTCCTTGGAGACGGAGAACTTGGCTTCGGAAACGAGGGTGGACACCGCTTCGACCACCTCACGCAGGACCTCCATCCGAATTCGAGCCTTGAACATTGGGCTACCCGGTCGGCCCACACTACCCCGCTCTAAATAGGTTGCCTTTCCCCCAGTCGGTGGTCGGGGGCAAGCTCGCCGCCGCCCGGCGAGAGGCCTGGGCCGCCGGCCACGGCCGGAGCCGCCGCAAGCGACTTCCCTGGGGCGGAGTTGGGAGCGGAGCGCTTGCGAGGGCTTGGGAGACGATGCCGACCGAATTGGCCTATCTCGCCGACTTCGATTCGGCCTACCGCCAGAGGTTCAGGGCCCGGGTGGTCGGGCGGCCACCGGGGGCCGTGGTGCTCGACCGGACCTACTTTTATCCGACCGGCGGCGGTCAACCCTGCGATTGGGGATGGATTCGTCGCCCCACCGGTGGAGCGATCCGGATCACCGAAGTCCGACGCGATGGGGCGGTCGTTGTGCATCGGTACCGGGGTGCGCCGGAGCTCGCGCGGGAGTTCGTCTTCGGAACCGAGGTCGATGCGGAGATCGACTGGGACCGACGCTACGCCCACATGCGGCTCCACTCCGGCCAGCACCTGTTGAGCGGACTCATCTTTGCGCGGACCGGCCGAAGGACCCTGAAGGCGAGCCTCGACTCGGCACGCGCGACGATCGACCTGGATTCTCCGCTCGCCGCGTCCGAGGCGCCGGCGCTCCAGGAAGATCTGAACCGGTTCGTCCGGGAGAACCGGCCGCTGAGGATCCGGACCGTGGCCCGCGCCGAGTGGGAGCGAGATCGAAGCGGCCGGGCGAGCGGCCTCACGCTGGCCCCCGGGATCGATCCGGTCCGGCTCATCGAGATCGACGGCCTGGACTCCTGCCCCTGCGGGGGGACCCATGTCCGCTCGGCCGGAGAGATCGCCCGGGCCGTCGTCGTCCCCCTTTCCCCGACCGGGGAACGTTGGGCGCTCAGCCTCGAGGCGGAGTCCCCGTCCACTCGGCCCGGGTGACCCCGTAGACGAACACGTCATGCCAGCCGCCGTGATGGAAGAGAGCTCGGGTCAGCCGACCCTCCCGTCGCAGCCGCAGCCGCTCGAGCAGTTTGTAGGACGGGAGGTTGTCGACATCACAGGTGGCCCCGACCCTCTCGACCGTCTGGCTGCGGAACAGGTGATCGATGAGCAGGCGGACCGCCTCCGTCCCATAGCCCCGGCCCCGACGCTCACGGTCGCCGACGACATACCACACGTCGAGGAACTCCAGGATCGGGTGCGGTGAGTAGTAGCCGACGAAGCCCAACGGCCGTCCCCCGGTGCGCTCCTCCACGATCCACCGGGGCGCGACCGAGCGGGGATCCCCTGGGGCCGACTCGACGGCCGAAACGAACGACTCCCAGGTGTCCACCTCAAACCGGTCGAACGGAGCGACGATCTCGGCGTCGTTGTACCACCGGAAGATCCCGAGGTAGTCCGCCTCGACCGGAGGCCGAAGACGGACTTGGGGCCCTTCCAGCGTCGGCTCGACCAGTTTCGACATTCGATTGCCCGGGGCCCGTTCGCCGGAGGTCCCGATGGACCAGCCCCCCTTAAATACGCCGACCTCCGTCCGCCACGCCGTCCATGGTCGCAGCCGGAGCGTCGGGGCCGGTGGTGGTGACCGGCGGCGCCGGGGCGATCGGAGCCGTCCTGGTCCGGGCGCTCTTGACGAGTGGTCGGGAAGTCCGGGTCATCGACAACCTTTCGGGCGGCCGGAGTGAGCACTTGACCGGGGTAGCCGCCGACCCCCGCCTCACCTTTGTTCGGGCCGACCTCGCCGAGCCCGAACGCTATCAGGAGCTGTTCGGGGGCGCCTCCGAAGTCTGGCATCTCGCCGCCAACGCCGACATCCAGAAGGGGACGGCGGATCCCCAGATCGACCTCAGGGAGGGGCTGCTCAATGCCTTCCGAGTGATGGAGGCCGCCCGTCGCCATGGAGTTCGGAAGCTGCTCTTCTCCTCATCCAGTGTGGTCTACGGTCGCCCCTCGGTCTTCCCGACCCCCGAGGAGTACGGGCCGCTCCTGCCCCAGTCGATCTACGGGGCCTCCAAGCTTTCGGTCGAGGCCTTCCTGTCGGCGTTCGCCCACTCCTACGGGATCCAGACCTACCTGTTCCGGTTCGCCAACATCATTGGGCCGTTCATGACCCACGGGGTGATCTACGACTTCTTTGCGAAGCTCCAGCGGGATCCCACCCGACTCGAGGTCCTGGGCGACGGCCGGCAGTCGAAGAGCTACCTCCGGAGCGAAGACTGCGTCGCCGGGATGCTCTTCGTCC
>JBBYJM010000054.1:0-5448 GCA_043196275.1 Thermoplasmata archaeon | reverse complement strand
GAGTCCCGGTCGGCGATCCGGTCGATGACCGCATGGACGTCGTACGGCTGCTGGGGGCTCTCGGGAACGATGCCCGCGAGTTCCGTCGCCGCCGATTCGGGCGGCGGCCGGGGGGCTCCGCGGGGCGGATCGTCCAGGTTGTTGAGCGGGAGGTAGGAAAGCAGGTGCCGGGCGAGTCGGATCGCCTCCGCGTCGTTGGCGGCGGTGAGGTGGGAGACACCGCTCTGCGACCCGTGGGCGTCGGCTCCGCCGAGGGCCTCCATCGTGACCTCCTCCCCGGTGACCGCCCGGACGACATCCGGGCCGGTGATGAACATCTGGCCGGTGCCCCGCACCATCACGATGAAATCGGTGATCGCCGGCGAGTAGACGGCACCGCCCGCGCAGGGGCCGAGGACCAGCGAGATCTGCGGAACGACCCCCGACAGCGCGACGTTCCGGAAGAACACCTCACCGTAGCCGCCGAGGCTCATGACCCCCTCCTGGATCCGGGCCCCGCCCGAGTCGTTGAAGCCGACGATCGGGATGCCCGCCTTGCGGGCGTTCTCCATCGCCTTCACGATCTTCTGGGCATGGGCCTCCCCGAGGGCGCCTCCGAAGACCGTCGCGTCCTGCGCGAAGGCGGCGACCGGGCGGCCGTCGACCTCTCCCCAACCGGTGACGACCCCGTCCCCGGGGATCCGCCGATCGGCGAGGCCGAAGGCGGTCGCCCGGTGGGTGACCAGCCGGTCGTACTCCTGGAAGGTCCCGGGGTCGAAGAACGCCTCGAGGCGGGCGCGCGCCCCCAGCCGGCCCGCCTTCTGGTGACGATCCCGTCGCGCGGCTCCGCCCCCGGCCTCTGCGGCCGCCTCCAACTGCTTCCAGCGATCGAAGTTCTCGGTCATGGATCCTGAAGGATCGTCAACCGGCCCGAGACGATCCGGCGGGGCCCAAGCCGGTCGACCAAAAGAAGCTCGCCCCCCTCACCGAGGGTGTCGATCCGTCCGGCCGGCTGTCCGTCGATGAGGGCGGGGCGCCCGCGTCCGTCCAGCCGGGCCCGGGCCCGGCGAAGGCAGGCCGCGGCGCCCCCCGGCCGATCCAGGCCGCCGAGCGCCTGGTCGACGGCCGGCACGACCTCCGCCTCCACCTCCGAGGGCGAGGGCCCCGGGGTCGCCCACTCTCCGATCGAACTCGCGATCCCCCGGATCTCGGCCGGCACCGACTCCGGTAGCGGCCGGAGGTTGACCCCGATGCCGATCACGCACCGGGCTCGCGGGGTGTTCATCTCCACGCCGTCGACCAGGACCCCCGAGAGCTTGCGCGACGGACCCACCGGGCCGGCGGCGACCACGTCGTTCGGCCATCGCACCCGGGTCGGGACCGACCATCGGCGCTCGAAGAGCTCGGCGAGCGCCACCCCGACGGCGAGCGGAACGATCGCCGGGCTCGTGGGCGGTGCGCGCCGGATCAGCGAGAGGTAGAGACCGCCCTTCGGCGAAGCCCACACGTGCGCGCCCTGGCCCCGGCCACCGCTCTGGGCCTGCGCGACGACCTGATCTCCGATCGTGGACGGGTCCCGGGCCAAGACCCGGGCGATCCGCTGGGTCGAGTCGACCACCCCGAACCGATGCGTCGCCGTCCGACCCCACCCCGGCGGCGACCGCAGGGGGAGCCGGGTCCATAACCGTTCGGGGGCCCGGAGGTACCGGCCCTCCCGGGGCGGCGAAACCCTATACCTGTTGGGCGCTCGCGGAGGCCGTGAGCGAACCGGCCGACACGCTCCATCGGGCGGCCGAGCGGCTGGAGCCCGAACTGCGCCGGCGCCTGAGCGGCTTCATCGGCCAGATGGCGCAGGCCTACTTGCCCCAGACCTGGCTCTTCGAAACCGAGGCGGGGTCGGCGAGCCTGACCGTCACCGGGGCCGGCCGGATCACCGTCCAGCCCGGCCCTCTACCGGCCCCGGACGTGACGATCCGGATCGCCCAGTCGCACCTTGTCCAGGCCCTGGACCGGCCCTCCGGCGGGTCGCTCCCACCGGGCGCCGCCCAGGTCACCGGCCATACGGCGAAGGGCCGGGCGGCCTTCGAGTTCCTCCGGGGCCGGCTCGGCCTGTAGGGCTAGCCCAGGTCGCGGAGTCGGCGGACCATCTTCACGACCGCCCGGACCGCCTGGGCGGCGTTCTCGATCCGGTCCTGCGCCTGGAGCCGGGTCTCCCCGGGGCCGGTGATGCCGAGTCCGACCGGTTTCCCGTGCTGGACCGAGAGGTCGGCGAGCTTACGGGCCGCCTGCTGCATGACGACCTCATCGTGCTGCGTCTCGCCCTCGATGACGGCTCCGAGGGCGACCAGCGCGTCGACGTCGGGTCGCCGGAGGAGCCGGTCGACGGCGAGCGGCATGTCGAAGACGCCGGGGGTCTTGAGGACCGGGCCGAGCGTTCCGCCGAGGAACCCGATCTCCTCCTTCGCCCGCTCGAGCATGAGCAGCGTGACGTCGAAGTTGTACTCGCTGGCGACGATCGCGACCTGGAGGCGCTCCGGGGGTGGGGGGTTCGGACTCATGGTTTCCTTCCAAGGGGAGTGGACATCATGGGATCACCGGGGGCGGATCGGTCCGGCATCGGCGAAGCCCTGCCGGAGACCGGTCCCGGCGCGTCGGCGCAGGTCGTCCGGACGGAAGAGGAGCGCGTAGGCGTTGAGGGCGTGCTCCTCGGCCCGCCGACGGGCGAGCGCTTCGAGCGCCCGGGGCTCGTCGGCCTCGCCTTCGAAGACGAAGCACTCGACGATCGGCCGGCCCGAGAGCACGGCGGCATACTGGAGCCCGAGCGACGCCTCATGGGCACAGGTCCGGTCGTACTCGGCCCGGCCCGGCATCCCGAGCGCGAGGGCCAGGTCGGCGCCGTCCTCGACCATCGACTGTCGGCAGGCGACCGGAAGGTCCTTGATCCCGGGGACCGTCCGACGGTGGACCGTAAAGCCGGTCCCGGCCGCGCGGAGCGCCCGGACCGCGTACCCGCCCATGTCCACCCGGGCAAAGGTGGTGTCGACCACGGCGATCCGCTTCATCGGGCCGACTCCGACGCCCGCTGGAGGATCCGGTCGACGATCCGGCGCGAGGCGAACGCTTCGCCGGGGCGCGGCCCAATGCGGACCACCCGGACCGGCACTCCGCGGCGCGCGCACTCCCGGGCGATCTCCGCCTCGTCCCAGTGCTGGTTGAATCCGAGGGCGATCACCTGGGGACGGAGGTCGACCACGGTCGCGTAGATATCGGTCGTCGAGCCGAGCACGGCCCGGTCGACCGGCTTGAGCGCATCGACCATCAACCGGCGGGCCGACTCGGGAAGGTACGGCTCGCCCTTGAGCCGTCGGACCGTCACATCCCGCGCCACGACCACGACGAGTTCGTCGCCGAGCCGTCGCGCCTCCTCGAGGAAGTAGAGATGACCGGGGTGCAGGAGGTCGAACACCCCCGTGGCCATCACTCGGACCATCGGCCCCACGCATCGGCAATCTCCCGGCCTTCGATAAAGACGCCGTCGTGCCGTTCGGCATACGGGCGGGCGAGGCCCCGGGGCAGCGGGCCATCGTCCTCGCCGAGCATTTCGCAGACCGTCGTCGACTCCGAGAGGCCGCCCATCCGGGCGAGGGCCATGCTGAGTTCGGTGTGCCCCCGCCGGGTCCGCGAGAGTCCCTCGGCCGCATAGAGGAGCGGGACATGCCCGGGAGCGCTGAACTCCGCCGCAAACTCCTCGGCGACCGCTCGGTCGTCCGTGCGGGTCGACCGGGCGACCCACCGGCCAATGGCGCCGATCGTCTGTGCCCGGTCCCGGTCCGGGATCCCCGTGAACGTCCCCCGGTGGTTGACCGTCAGGCCGAAGGCGCTCCGGGCGTCGTAGCGGGGCCGCTCGATGAGCCGCCCGGTGATCGGAAACCGCGGTTGGGCCTCGGCGAGAAGCTCGGTGAAGAACGGCAGGCCGACGCGACGGGCCAGCTCCTCCGGGATCGCCGCGCAGATGACCCCACCGGCCTCGCGCCGGAGCTCGCGAACCCGGGCCGGAGTGATCGACTCGGAGAGATAGACCAGGTCGACCTCACCCTCGCGGTCCTCGGCGTCGAAGATCAGCAGCGGCCGGCCGTCGGCCAGCGCCTCGATCGCCCGCACGACCGGGCGCGAAATGACCTCGGGGGGGGATAGAGCCATGCTACGGGAACTGCCCCGTAGCTAATAAGCTCGAAGTAATTACAAAAAAATGGTTAGATGACCCGATGGAAAGGAGATGCGGGAAGCCACCAGCGACACGGATCGACCTGCGCGCGCGCGGCGCGTTTAGGAGGTGATCCATCTGCAGGTTCCCCTACAGATACCTTGTTACGACTTAGTCCCCCTTGCTGAACCGAAGTTCGAGCGACCCATAGAGGGCACCCTCACTCCGACCCAACTCGGATGACTTGACGGGCGGTGTGTGCAAAGAGCAGGGGCACATTCACCGCGGGATGTTGACCCGCGATTACTACGGAATCCATTTTCACGAGGGCGAGTTACAGCCCTCGATCCAGACTACGATGGGGTTTCAGGATTGCCTTCCCCTTTCGGGGTCGGATCCCATTGTCCCCACCTTTGTAGCGCGCGTGTTGCCCGGGAGATTCGGGGCATACGGACCTACCGTAGACCTCTCCTTCCTCTGCCTTAGCGGCAGCGATCCCTCCAGTGTGCTCTCACGATCGCTCGTGAAGTGGCGACTGAAGGCGAGGGTCTCGTTCGTTATCTGACTTAACAGAACGCCTTACGGTACGAACTGACGACGGCCATGCACCACCTCTCGGAGAATCGGGCAAGGTCTTCAGCCTGGCTTTCATCCCTCCGTCGCCCCCGGTGAGTTTTCCGGCGTTGAATCCAATTGAACCGCACGCTCCTCCCGTTGCGGTGCTCTCCCGCCAATTCCTTTAAGTTTCAGTCTTGCGACCGTACTCCCCAAGCGGCAGACTTAACACCTTCGCTCCGGCACTGGCAGCCCACGCAGGACCCCCAACACCAAGTCTGCAGCGTTTACACCCTAGACTACCGGGGTATCTAATCCCGTTTGCGCCCTAGGGCTTCGTCCCTCACTGTCGGATTCGTTCTAGGTGAACGCCTTCGCCACTGGTGGTCCCCCCCGGATTACAGGATTTTACCCCTACCCAGGGAGTACCTTCACCCTCTCCCGATCCCAAGCCGAGCAGTGTCTCCGGAATTCGGACAGTTGAGCTGCCCGATTTACCCGGAGATTTGCCCGGCCAGCTACGGACGCTTTAGGCTCAATAATAATGAGCACCACTCGGGCCGCGGGTATTACCGCGGCGGCTGGCACCCGTCTTACCCGGCCCTTACTTCTCGAGCTTTTTAGGCTCGAGAACAGCCTACACTTAAAGCGTAGGCACTTGGAGTTCCCCCATCGTGATTTCCCACATTGTGGAGGTTTCGCGCCTGCTG
>JBBYJM010000053.1:0-5526 GCA_043196275.1 Thermoplasmata archaeon | reverse complement strand
TGTAGCCCGTATCGAAGAGCGGCTCGACCACCTTCTGCTGGAGTTCGTGATGGAGGTAGTGCTCGTTGTAGAAGTACTCCTTCGTGGCGCCCGGCCCGCCGAGCAGGATGCCCTTGAGCTGGTCCTTCATCGGGAGGAACAGCTCCGCCGCGATCTCGGCGATCCGGACGAAGAATTCGTGGGCCGCATGCTCGATCATCCGCTCGAACCGGTGGGCCGACTGGCCCCCGCGGCCATGCTTGGAGGGAACCTGCGACTGCCGGTTGCGGAGCGTCTCGATCCGCTTGCCGCGGAGCAGGCCGATCGTGACCTCGGCCCGGTCCATCACGATGAGCCCCCAGCTCTCGGGCTCATGCACCATCCCCCGGAGCGGCTCCAGGAAGAAGGTGGAGTCGCAGCGGTAGAGGTAGGTGTTGAGGGGCTCGGGCGGTTCGACGATGAAGGTGACCGGCTCCGACTTGTCGGCGCCCACCGCCTTGCTTCCGACGAAGAAGGCCACCCCGTGAGGCGGCGGCTCCTTGAAACTGCGGACCCGGTTCGAGAGCGAATCGATCGCCCACATGACGTTCTTGCGCGTCGTCCGGCTCTTGATGTTGGAACTCTGGGCATACTCGTTCCTCAAGTAGGCCATCACGTCCGAGATCTGCTTGCCCGGGGGGACGTACAGCGAGATTAACTCGGTCGCCCGGCCGCGGGCCTGGGCAATCTCCTCGAGCTTGCGCTGGAACGAGTAGCGCGCCAGTTGGGGGTCCTGGGCGGGCTCTTCGGCGGTCATGCGGCTCCCGGAGGCTCCGGCCGGCCTCGGCCGGTCCCGCTAGGTTCTGCCCGCCCGTTTCCCGGGCGGCGGAGTCACAACAACCGACGGATGTGCTCGTCGATGACCTCTTCGGGGTAGGCCCCGACGATGCGGTCGACGAGCTTGCCCTGCTTGTAGAAGAGCAGGGTCGGGATGCTCATGATGCCGAGGGCACCGGCCTTCTCCCCGTTGTCGTCGGAGTTCATCTTCCCGAAGGCCACCTTGCCCTGGTACTTCTCACTGAGCCGGTCGACGATCGGAGAGACCATCCGGCAGGGTCCGCACCAGGGGGCCCAGATGTCCACCACCGCCACCGAATTGGACTGGGCAAACTGATCGAACGCCGCGCCGTTGATTTCTCGAACCGACATGGGAATCCTCGCCCGTTCCATGCGGGGCCGCTTATTAAACCGTTCGCGTTCCGCCCGCCCTTCCCGCGCCGGTGGAACGGGGCTAAGGGCCCGGAGCCCCACGGGACCCAACAGTCTTTGTAACGGTGCGGCTTGGCCTTGGTCAGGGCTTCAGGGCAATGGGAGCATCCTCCACCGTACCCCGGGGAGATTCGGTTCCCCGGGCCGCGCCGACCGTCCGGCTCCCCACCTTGCTCTCGCCGGCCGCGCGCCGGGACGCTCGTCGCCGGATGCTTCTGCTTCGCCGCGCTGCCCTGGAGAGGGTCGCTCGGCTAGCGCAGGCCCCGCCGGCAGCCCTGGCGGCCTATCGGGCAGAGCTCCGGAGCAGCGACCTGCCCGATCTGCTCATCGACCGGGGCGCGGGACCGGCCTACGTGCGGGAACTGCCCCAGGGCGCCCTCCTCTACCTCCTGGTCCGACTCCTGCGTCCCGCGAGGGTCCTGGAGACGGGCGTTCGCCCGGGGTACTCCACCGCCTGGATCCTGGCCGCGCTGGAAGCGAACCGGTTCGGCGAGCTCACCTCCCTCGGCCCGGGCCCGACTGAGGGTCGGGGACGGGGCGTCGCCGACGCCACGGTCGGGCAGATGGTTGCGCCCCGACTGAGGTCCCGCTGGACCCTGGTCCTCGGCAACACAGAGGAGCGGCTTCGCACCCTGCTCGGCCGGGGCGATCGGATCGACCTGTTCTTCTACGACAACGGGCCGGACCCCCACCGGGCCGCCCTGGAGTTACGGTGGGCCTGGGCCGCCCTGTCCTCTCGAGGGGTCCTGCTGGCGCACCACGTGGACACCCACCCGGCCTGGACCGACTTCTGCCGGGCCCAGGGCCTTCCGCCCCAGATCCTCGACCCCGGCCCACCCCCGTTGGGGGGCCTCGGGCTGGCGACCGGCCAGCGCCCCTAACGCTCGAGCTCCTCCACGAGGTGCTGGACTGCGGGGAGGATCAGACGCTCGAGGGCGGTCCGGACCGCCCGCTCCGAACCGGGAAGGGCGAAGACCGGTTTCTGCTGAATGAGGTAGAGTCCGGCCCGGCTCAAGAAGGCGAGGGGGCCGACCTCCTGGAAGCTCAGGTTCCGGTAGAGCTCGCCGAACCCATCAAGCTTCTTGCCGCCCATCGCTTCGAGTGCGGCCACGCTGAGGTCCCGGGAGCTCACTCCGGTGCCGCCGATCGTGAGCACGCACTCGACCTCCCGGTCGGCCAGCCAGGGTTCTAGGGTGTCCCGGACATCGGCGACCGAGTTCGCGACCAGGTGGTAGCGCGGGACCCGGTGGTGGCCGGCCTCGATCAGGGTTCGGGCCAGGTGGCCGGAGAGGTCGTCCTCCTCGGTGTGGGTATCGGAGACCGACAGGACTCCGAACTGGATGGCGCGGTCTCCTCCGGTGTGGTGGCGCGATGCGGGAGCTTCCGGTGTCATGGGGATTTCCTGGGTCGCTTTTCCTTGAGCCGCACCTCGATCGGGCCGAGGCGGGTCGCGGGGTAAAGCCCCCGCCCATCTTTCTCCAGGTACTTGACCATGTCCCACGCCGTTAGGAGTGCCACGGTCGCGCCCACCAGCGCCTCCATCTCGACCCCGGTCTGTCCGGTGGCTTGGGCTTCGACCCGCACCGAGAGGGTACGGGGCCCCGAGATCGACAGGTCCACCGAGCTCCCCGAGAGCGGGACGATATGGCAATGGGGAATGAGATCACTGGTGCGCTTGAGGGCCAGGAGCCCCGCGATCTCCCCGGCCGCCAACGGGTCGCCTTTGGCCACGGTGCCCTGACGGATCGCCCGGACCGTGGAGGGACGCAGTTGGAGCTCCCCGACGGCCACGCTGCGCCGGACGGTCGTCGGTTTTCGGCCGATGCTCCGCTGGCGGGTCACGGGCCGGTTCCCGTCGGGTCCCGCAGCGTGGCCAGTCGGGCGAGGACCGTCTCGAGCTGGAGCCGCTCCGATGCCCCCTGGGCCAGGCGGAAGTCGATCTCGCCCAGGTGGACCACCAGCCGGGCCTTCTCCCGGTCGCTGAGTCGGTCGGGCGGGAGATCGGGCAGGTAGGTATGGATGGCCCGGAGGATGTCCTCGCCGGTGGCCCCGCGTTCGGTGAAGAGGCCGTAGAGCCGCTCCCGGGCCCCGAAGAAATCCGTGTCGAGGGCGCGAGCGACCATCTCTTCGACCTCCCGGCGGAGCGGGGTGGTGGCGAACTGCTGCACCGACTCCTCGGTGATCTCCGCGGAGGCGGTGGCGGAGAGCTGGAGCAGGTTCGTCGCGCGTCGAAGGTCGCCGGCGGCCGCGGTGAGGATCACGTCCAGGGCGGCGGGGGTCACCCGCTGGTGCTCGGCCCGGGCGACGCGCTCCAGGGCGGCTCGGAGGTCCTCCGGGGGGTACAACCGGAACCGGAACACGGCGCACCGGGACTGGATCGGATCGATGATCCGGGAGGAGTAGTTGCAGGAGAGGATGAACCGGCACGACCCTGAATACCGCTCCATGACCCGCCGCAGCGAGGCCTGGGCTTCGGCGGTCAGGTTGTCCGCCTCGTCAAGGAAGAGGAGCTTGAACCCGACCGAGCCCAGCGGCGAGGTGCGGGCGTATTCCTTGATCTTGGTCCGAACCGTGTCGATCCCGCGTTCGTCCGAAGCATTGAGCTCCAGAAAGTTCTGTCGCCATTCGGATCCGAAGAGGTCCCGCGCCAGGCAGAGGGCGGCGGTGGTCTTTCCGGTGCCCGGCGGGCCCGCGAACAGAAGATGCGGCATCGACCGTCGTTCGGCGTACCCCTGGAGAAGCCGGACGATCCCCGTCTGGCCCACCATCTCGGAGAGGGAGTGCGGGCGATACTTCTCGACCCAGATCGATCCGTCGGTGGCCCCGGGGCTCATGGCGGAACTCCGGGCCCGGGCGGCCTCTTTAACTTACCGCCTACCCCCGCTCGAAGACTCCCTCCCGAAGGGCCCGTGGTCCTCCGGGAGCGCGGATCGCCGGCCGCCATCGGGACCGATGGGTCGGCGGGGAGGAAATGCCCCCGGAGCGACTCGGCCACGAGAAGACCATACTGACCGAGCGCCTGCCGATTGCCGCCGTGGTCGTCGTGCTCGACGATCCCGAGAAGCCAATGCAACTGGCCGAGAGCCTCGCGCCACGGGCCCGCATCGACTCCCCGGGCCCCGGGGTTCGAAGGCTTTGGAGCGCCGGCCCGGAGGGCGACCTCCACGGCGGAGACAGCCGCCCGAATCTCGGAGAGGGAAGGCCGGGAGAGCCGGACCAGGCCCCGGCAGAACTCCTCAAACCAGGGAATCAGCTCGGGCAGTCGGGTGGGGGGTGTCCCGGGCGGGCCCGACCCCGAGCTCCGATCGGGCTCACCCTCCGGCCCCGACGGTGGATCGGCAGTGCGGTCGCCCATTCCGAACCCCTCAGACGTCACGGCCGGCATCCCGTGATGGGATTATATCGCCTCGGACGCTACGATTCCCATGCGGGAGAGGCTCGCCCACGTCGTCCTCCGGGGCACCCTGCGGGAGCGGACGGTCGAGCCGTACCTGACCCTCCTGCACGGGCTGCGGGATCGGCGGCGGATCCGGGGGGTGCTCTTCGACATCTCCAGTGGCGGCGGTGAAGTGACCGCCTCAAGCGATCTCTTCCGCGCCCTCCAGAGACTCAATGCGATCAAACCGGTCGTCGCGGTGATCGGATCGATCGGCGCCTCGGGGGCGTACTTGGCGGCTCTCGGGGCTCGCCGAATCGTCGCCCGCCCGGAGAGCCAGGTGGGATCCATCGGGGTGATCTACCCGCACCTCGCGACCCGCGAACTCCTCCGCCGTTGGGGAATCGGGATCGAGATGATCCACGCCGGACGCCACAAGGATGCCTACCAGGGGTACCGGCCGCTCGACCCGGAGGAGCGACAGAAACTCCAGACGCTCGTCGACGAAGGCTACGACGCCTTCGTCCGTCGGGTCGCGGACCAACGCCACCTTTCGCCCGAGGCCGCCCGGGCCCTCGCGACCGGGGAGTCCTGGACCGGGGTCACCGCGCTTAAGCCCGGCCTCATTGACGCGCTCGGGGATACCGAATCAGCGCTGGACGAACTGGGACGGCTGGCGGGTGTCGCTCCCCGTCGGACGATCCGTTTGTCGCCCCCGAGACCGTTCCTCGAACGGATCCTCTCCCCGGTGGCGCAGAGCCTCGGCCAAGGAGTCTCGACCCATCTGGCTGAGTCGGTCGAAGATTGGTTCGAGTTCGGCTCATTGCGCCGGTAGGCCCCCGGGGACCCGGCAGACGCCCGGCGATGCCGGCCGATCCTGGGGTCGGGTCCACCGCCGGTCGATAGGGAAAACGGCCGGACCG
>JBBYJM010000052.1:0-5542 GCA_043196275.1 Thermoplasmata archaeon | reverse complement strand
GGCTCGAGCGTCGCCAGCGGGAGGACCAGCCAGTTGACGAGCCCGGCCTGGGCGTCGCCGCGCTCGTGAGCGGGCTCACCAGCGTCGCCTTGAGCTGGGCCGGCGTGAGGTAGTTGACCGCGACCCCCAGGAATCCCCGGGTGCCGTTCGTCGGATTCTGGGCGAGGGGGACCTGCTCGGTCACGACACGGCCCGCGGCGTTCGAAAAGAAGCCCACCGTCACGACCTCGTGGGGGTGGGAAGCGGCGAGGAGGTTCTCGAACACGACCGTCGAGGTGATCGGGGTCCCGTTGACGGCGGTGATGATGTCTCCCGGGGCGAGCGAGGCGTTCGCCGCCGGAGAGTGGGCGACCACCTGGACGACGCCGACGCCCGACGCGTTGGGGGCGATCCCGCCGTTGAGGACCGCCGCGAGGAGGAGGAAGAAGACGGCGGCGAGGACGAAGTTCGCGAGGATCCCTGCGGCCGCGATCCGGTCGCGCGACCGGCGCGAGGCCCGCTGCATCTCCTCGTCGTCCTGCTCGACGAACGCCCCGATCGGGACGACGCACCAGAGGATCCCGAGGCTCTTCACCCCGACCTTCTGGGAGCGGGCGAGCACGCCGTGCATCAGTTCGTGGAGCACGATCCCGACCACGAGCGCGACGATGCCGTAGCCGATCGGGATGATCGGGTTGATCCCCGGGAGGCCGAGCGCCTCCTGGGGGGTCGGCGCCTGGGCGGCGGTCAGCGACAGCGAGACGTAGGCGTCGAGGAGCAGGAGGCCGATCATCGCCACCATGGAGGCGGCGGCAAGGGCGATCCCGATGTCGCCGGCGGCGCTCCAGAACCGCCGGAAACGCCCCCAGCGATCGAGGGCGGCCCGCCCCCGTCGCGTCTTGATCATCAGGGCGGGACCGAGCAGCGAAAGGCTCCGGTCGTTCCCGATGAGACCGGCGCGGTAGAGCCCGTAGACCGCGAGCCCGTAGGCGGCGATGACGAGGACCAGGATGAGATAGCCGTTGATGGCGAACACGCCGCCGCTCCCCCCGTCGGACCGGAGGGGCCCATATGGCGCTTTGCCACCCGGCGAGAGGAGGGCCGGGCCGACGGCCGGCCGAGGCCGTTGTGCCGTGCGAGGCGTCAGCCCTTGACGACGCCGAGCGGCCTCAGCCGGGCCACCCGGCGGGTCAGGCCGGCCCCTTCGGCGGCCCGGACCACCTCGTCGACGCTCTTGTAGGCGCCGGGCGCCTCTTCCGTGACCCCTTCCCGGCTCGCCGAGCGGACCCGGATCCCCCGCGCCCCGAGCTCCCGGGTCACCTGGTCGAACCGGAACGTCCGGACCGCAGCGTGGCGGCTCATCCGGCGCCCCGCCCCGTGGCAGGAGGAGCCGAACGACCGGGCGAGGGAGGAGGGGAGCCCGCTCAGCACATAGCTCGCGGTGCCCATGTCGCCCGGGATCAGCACCGGCTGACCGAACGGGCGGTACGGCTCCGGCACCTCGGGGCGGCCGGCGGGAAACGCCCGGGTCGCCCCCTTGCGGTGGACCAGAAGTCGGCGCTCGCCCATCGGCGTCGCGTGGGATTCGACCTTCGCCATATTGTGGCTGATGTCGTAGGCGACGCCCAGACCGAGCTCCGGCCAGGGGGTGGAGAAGACCGACTCGAAGGCGGCCCGGACCCCATGGGTGATCGCCTGCCGGTTCGCCCAGGCGAAGTTGGCGGCCGCCGCCATCGCGCCCAGGTAGGCGGCGCCGTCGTCCGACCCGATCGGGGCGCAGGAGAGCTGACGGTCGACCAGCACCGTGCCCTCCCGGCGGAGCCGGTCATCCATCCGCTGGATGAAGTCGGTCGCGACCTGGTGGCCGAGTCCGCGCGAACCGGTATGGAGCATCACCGCGACCGACCCGAGGGTGAGCCCGAGCGCCCCGGCGAGCTCGGGTTCGTAGACCTCGTCGACGGCCTGAAGCTCGAGGAAATGGTTGCCGCTTCCGAGGGTCCCGAGCTGCCGGAGCCCGCGCTTGCGGGCGCTCTCGCCGACCTCGCCGGGCGCCGACGGCGCCATCCGGCCGCCTTCCTCCTGGCACCGGAGGTCGTCGGCCACCCCGAGCCCCCGCTCAACGGCCCAGCGGGCCCCCCCGGCGAGCACCTCGTCGATCTCGGAGGCGGAGACCGGATAGCCTCCCTTCGACCCGACGCCCGACGGCACCGCCCGGAAGAGCTCGTCGAGGAGCTCCGGGAGCCGGGGCCGCACCTGCTCGACGGTGAGCCGGCTCGTCAGGAGCCGGACCCCGCAGTTGATGTCGTAGCCGATCCCGCCGGGGCTCACGATCCCGCCGTCGAGGTCGAAGGCGGCGACCCCGCCGACCGGGAAACCGTAGCCGAAATGGATGTCCGGCATCGCGTAGGCGGCCCCGACGATGCCCGGGAGCGTCGCGACGTTGGCGAGCTGCTCGAGCGACGGGTCGTCCCGGACCCCGGACAGGAGCTCCGGGGTCGAGTAGAGGACGCCCGATACCCGCATCCCCCGGGCGGAGTCCCGGGGAATCTCATACGTGAACTCGTCGCGGGCCACGAGCTCCGGTACGGGCGGCATGGCCCGCGCCGAACCGGCGGGCCTATTAGAGGCTGGGGAACGGGCCGCCGCCCGGTACAAAACACCAAGTAGCCGCCCCGCGTTGACGGCTCGGGAGGGGGCTCGGATGCAGTACCGGTTCCTGCTGACCCTGGTCAACCTGGTGCTCCTCGGGGTCGCCCTGGCGATCTACTTCCTGGTACCGAGCCTTTCGACCATCGCCTTCTACGGCCTCCTCCTGTGGATGTTCGTGAGCCTCGCCCTCGCCTACCACCCCCGGACCTCGGGTCGAATCGGAGCCGGCGCGCCCCGACTCGGAACGGCTCCGTCCGGTTCGGGCGCCCCCCTGGCATCGTCAGGGGCGGCCCCCCTCGGCTTCTGCATCTGGTGCGGGACCGCCTACCCGCCCGGCGCGACCCAGTGTCCCGCCTGCGGCCGTTCGGCCCCGACCGCCTGGGGGGCCGGCCATTGACCCGCCGCTGGGGGCTCACCCGGATCCCGTTCGCCGGCATGGTCGCCCTCCTGGGGGTGCTCGCGATCGTTGCCGTCTACCTGGGCAGCCGCAGCCTCCCCGGCGACTGGGCCCTGGCCCCGCTCGTCGTGCCGCTCGGGGTCGCGATCGCCTACCTCTGGGAGTTCCACCAGATCCCGTACGTTCCCCCGCCGCGGCCGACCCCGACGGTCCGGGTAGAACCGCGGCCGCCCGAGCCCCCGACCGGCGGCGTCGAAGCGGAGCCGACCGATCCCGATTACGATCCGGTCGAAGAGGCCGACCGGCTCGACCCCGCCTCGGATCCGTCGGACGCGAGGTAGAGCATCGGCTCCCGGGCGCGGACCGACGCCCCGGCGGTCACCCGGACCGACACGACCCGGCCCGCCCGGGGCGCGACGATCTCGTTGCGCATCTTCATGGCCTCGAGCACCAGGAGCAGGGCTCCGGCCTCGACCCGGTCGCCGGCCTTCACCCGGACCTCGAGGATGCGGCCGGGCATCGGCGGAAGGATCGGCTCGCCTTCGGCGGCGTCGGCGGACGGTCCCGAGGCGGGGGGAGCTTCGACCGGCCGCGCCGCCGCCACGGCCGGCTCGGGGGTGGATCCGGCGACCACCTCCGCGGTGGCCGACCAGCGTTCCCCGTTGACCGCGACAGGGCCCGGCGGTCGTCCCAGTCCGGCGGGCCATCCCTCGACGACCACCCGCTCCCCGGCGATCTCGAGCTCGGCCCGGAGCCCCCGGTCGTCGGCCAGTTTGTACGGGTAGCTCCGGCCCCCGACCGTGACGGTCTGGGCCGACGGATCGACCTCGACCTCGGTCCGTTCACTGCCCCGTACGACGACGACGCGCATCGATCCACCTCCGCTGGTTCTGGAGCTGGGAGCGGCCGGCGAACGCCCAGGGGATCGGGCCCCCGTCGCCCCCCCCGGTCGACGGGACCGGACGGGCGGGCGCGGGCGGTGGGGGGCGCCGCAGCGCCCCCAGGATCCCCAGGGCCGCGGTGGTCAGGACCCGATCGTCGATCGATCGGTCCCGGGCGGCCCGGTAGCTCCGGTAGACCTGGGGGAAGAGGCCGTACGACAGCGCCTCGGCGGTGTCGGCACTGGGAACCAGGGCCCGGACCTCGGCGATCGCCCGCTGAAGCTCGGGCTCGAGGGAGTCGGCCGGGCGACCCTGGATCCCGGGGGTCTCGGCGAGGATCCGGGCCTTGAGCGCCGGATCGAGGGGACCGGGCGGGGTTCCGTACAGACCCCGCACGTAGTCGCGGACCTCCTTCGTGACCTGCCGGTACCGTCCCCCGGCGAGCACGTTCATCACCGCCTGGATCCCGACGATCTGGCTGGTCGGGGTGACGAGCGGGGGGTAGCCGAGATCGGCCCGGACCCGGGGGATCTCGGCCAGGACCTCGCCGAGCCGCCGGGTCGCCTCCTGCTCGGCGAGCTGGCTCAGGAGGTTGGAGAACATCCCCCCCGGCACCTGGTGGAGGAGGATCCCCGGGTCGGTCTGGAGCGCCCGCACGTTGAGGAGCGGGCGGTAGTGGTCGAGCACCCCGTGGAAGTACTCCGCCAGATCGGAGAGGAGCGTCAGGTCGAGGCCGGTCGCCCGCTCGGTGCCCTGGAGCGCGCCCACCAGCGTCTCGGTGGGCGGCTGGGAGGCCCCGCCGGCGAACGGGCTCAACGCGCTGTCGATCGCGGTCGCCCCGGCCTCGGCGACGGCGAGCGCGGTCATCGTGGAGAACCCGCTGGCGCTGTGCATGTGGACGACGACCGGGAGCCCGACCTCGTTGACCAGCGCCCGGACCAGCCGGTGCCCCTCGTCCGGCGGCATGAACCCGGCCATATCCTTGACGCAGAGCTCGTCGGCCCCCAGCTCGGCGAGCCGGTGGCCGAGGGCGACGAACGACTCCAGGGTGTGGACCGGGCTCTGGGTGTAGCAGATCGTCGCCTGGGCGCGGGCCCCGGCCCGCTTCACCTCGGCGAGCGCGACCGCCATGTTACCGGGGTCGTTGAGCGCGTCAAAGACCCGGAAGATGTCGATGCCCTGCCGGGCCGCCTCCTGGACGAAGGCCCGCACCATGTCGTCGGCATAGTGCCGGTACCCGACCAGGTTCTGCCCCCTCAGGAGCATCTGGAGGGGGGTGTTCGGCATCGCCCTCTTGAGGGTCCGCAGCCGCTCCCACGGGTCCTCGTGGAGGAACCGCAGGCAGACGTCGAAGGTCGCGCCGCCCCAGACCTCGAGCGAGCGGTAGCCGACGCTGTCGAGCCGCTCGGCCGCCGGAAGCATGTCGCGGGTGCGCATCCGGGTGGCGATGAGCGACTGGTGGCCGTCCCGCAGGACCGTCTCGGTGATCTCGACCATCGGCGCCCCTAGAGCGGCAGGTTCCCGTGCTTGCGGGCCGGCCGGTCGTCGCGCTTCCCTTCGAGGAGCCCGAGGGCTGCGATGATCCGGCTCCGGGTGGTGGACGGATCGATAACCGCGTCGAGGTACCCCCGCTCGG
>JBBYJM010000051.1:0-5559 GCA_043196275.1 Thermoplasmata archaeon | reverse complement strand
CCCCTGGTCGTTCCGGATCTTCGCCAGCGTGGCGTTCGGGGCGATCAAGACCGCCCACATCTCCCAGTATCTCGCCACCCCGAGCGCCGAGTTCCTTGGGGTGACCGCCTCGGACATCGAGAACTACGACCTTCCCTCCGACAAGCTCTCCGACCAGGATGTCCGCGCCCTCCAAGCCGAGCTCAGCGATCCGCGATTCGCGACCGCCGAATGGCGCTCCGAAATCGAACTCATGCTCAAGAACGGCAAGAAGGCCGAACAGCAGTCGTTGGCCAAGTATGGCCTGAACTACGTGACCGACCGCTACCTCCCCGAAAAGCTGACCGCGATGGGCGTCCTCTAGCCCTCCGGTCGCCTACGGAAAGCCGAGGGCCCGGTGACCCTCGGGCGTCAGGAGGGTGGCCGCGTAGCGGGTCGGGACGTACAGATGGAAGCCCCCGGCCCCCGCCTCCCGTCTCCAGCCCTCGCCGGCCTCGGTGAACTCGGAACGCTCAGCTCCGACCTCCTCGGCATCCCGGGTCGACGGGGCCGCTGCGGAATGGCCATCGGGTACGAGCTGGAGCATCTCCCCGGCGGGGTCGAGCCGGATCCACGCCCGAGGAACGGCAAGGTGAAGGTGGACCAGCCGGGGTCGGAACTGGCGCTCGCTCTCCGTCTCGGTCCGGGAGAAGACCGCGAACTCCGTCCCCTCGATCGTGGCGAGCCGGGCGAACTGGAACGACTTCTGCCGGAACTCGAGAAGGTTGAGTTCGAGGTCGGTGATATCCATCGCATCCGCGAGCGGATCGGCCTACATAACCTCGGGTCCCATCCGGCGGCCCGGAGGCGGAGGCTAGAGCGCGCGGTACGACCGGGCGACCCGGTCCCCCCATGGGCGGGCCGTTGGGGGGAGGGTTGGGCCCGCTCCGGCGGGATTGGCGGGGGTCGATGGGGCCCGAACTTTCCCCTCGATGGGGGGAAAATTGGCCCCCGGGCGGCCGCAGGGGGGCGGCAACCCTAATAAACGGGGGAAACTACCCGCGCCCGTCTCGGACGCGAACTGAATGAAACGAAGCTCACGCGTTTGGAAGAAGCGCGGCCACATGCGGTGGAAGTGGCGCAAGAAAAGGATGCGCCGCCGCATGAGAGCCCAGAAGATGCGAAAGCAGTAGGGCCGTACCCCGGAAGCGGGACGACGGCCCTCACCTCTTCAACCCCTTCCCCGGTTCCCTTCAGAATCCTACCAACCGAGACGATCCAAGGCGCGGGCGGGTTTGGTGGCCTTCTTCCACTCCCGGTAGTGGTCCCGGCAGAGCGGGGCCCGGTGGCCCTTCTTGGGGAGCCCCGAGAGCCCCTTCTGGGCCTCGGCGAGGGCCAGGTGGCGGACCGAGATCGCCCCGCAGCCCGGAACGAGGCAGGGCTCCGGACTCTCCTCCCCCCGCCGTTTCGGGGAGATCCGGGCCGCGCTCATGCGGGTCGCTGGAGTCGGGCGGCGACCAGGTCCGGGATCTCATAGGGGAATCGGGCCACCTGGACCCCGGCCGACTCGAGGGCGGCCTGCTTGCTCTCGGCGGTGCCTTTGCCCCGCAGAACGATCGCACCCGCATGGCCCATCCGCTTCCCCGGGGGTGCCGATCGGCCGGCGATGTACCCGATGACCGGCTTGGTGACGTGGTGCCGGATATAGTCGGCCGCATCCTCCTCCGCTGCCCCGCCGATCTCCCCGACCATGACGATGAGCCGGGTCTCGGGGTCGGCTTCGAGCAGGGGGAGGGCATCGACAAAGGAGGTCCCGTTCACCGGATCACCCCCCAGACCGATGCAGGTGGTCTCCCCAAGCCCGTGCTCGGAGATGCCGTTGACAATCTCGTAGGTGAGGGTCCCGCTTCGGGAGATGACCCCCACCGGCCCGGGCCGGAACACCACATTGGGGATGATGCCGACCTTCGACTGGCCCGGCGACGCGATCCCGGGGCAGTTCGGACCGATGATCCGGGTCCCCCGCATCCGGGCATAATGGTACATGGTCAGCATGTCGTGGAAGGGAATGTGTTCGGTCACGATGACCACGAGCTCGATGCCGGCATCGACCGCCTCGATCAGGGCATCCTTGGCGAAGGGCGCGGGGACGAAGACGCAGGAGGCGTTCGCCGAGGAGGCCGCGACCGCACGGGCCATGCTGTTGTAGACCGGAACCCCCTCCACCGAGCTCCCCTCCTTACCGGGGGTGACCCCGGCGACGACCTGGGTCCCGAAGAGCCGCATCTGCCGGGTATGGACCGTGCCCTGATGGCCGGTGATCCCCTGGACCACCACCCGGGTCCGGCCGTTCACCAGGACGCTCATGGTCGGCCTCCCCGGGCGGCCTCGACTACCGCCCGACCCGCCTCGCGCAGGTCCGGTAATGAGGTGATGCCCGCGGTCCGGAGGATCGCGACCCCCTCGGCCTCGTTGTTGCCCCGGATCCGGGCCACGAGCGGGAACTTTTCGTTCGGTGGGACCTGCCGCATCGCTTCGACGAGCCCGTTCGCGACCGTGTCGCAGCGGGTGACGCCTCCGAAGACGTTGAGGAATACCGCCTTGGGGGCCGCACGGGCCATCAGCAAGAACGCCTCCGCGACCTTCTTGGGATCGTCGGTACCGCCGAGATCGAGGAAGACACCGGGCCGGCCGCCGTACTCCTGGAGTACGTCCAGGGTCGCCATGGTAAGGCCGGCGCCGTTCGCGATGACTCCGATATTGCCGTCGAGTTGGACGAAGGCGATCTCCTTCTCCCGGGCGATCTCCTCCAACGGGGTCCGATCGTCCCGGACCTCTGAGTACTCGGGGTGGCGGAACCCGGCGTCGTCCTCAATGATCACCTTGGCGTCCAGGGCCACGACCCGGTCCCCGACGACCGCGAGGGGATTGATCTCGACTAGCTCCGCGTCTTCCTTCTGGAAGATCTCCCAGAGGGCGTTGAGGACCGGCTCCAGCGACTTGGCCACCGGCCCGGAGAGGCCAAGGAACTCCGCCGCCCGGCGCCGCTCGTAGTGGGCGAGCCCGACGAACGGATGGATCGGCTGCCGGTCGATCGACGCGGGGTCGACCGCCTCAATCTCGACCCCGCCGTGCGGACTTGCCATGAGGATCGGGAGCCGAAGGCTGCGATCCAGGGTCAGCGAGACATACAGTTCCCGGGCGATGGCGAGCTTCTCCTCCATGAGGAGCTCGCGTACCCGCTCGCCTTTGAACTCCATCCCGAGAATCGCCCGAGCGGCCTCCCGGGCTTCCGCCGGGGTCGCAGCAAAGCGGACGGCCCCGCCCTTACCGCGCCCTCCGGCAAGGACCTGGGCCTTGATGACGCACGGCAGAGGAACCTTGCCGGACTGGGCTGCAGCTTCGGCTTCCTCCGGGGATCGGACCACGGTTCCCCGGGGCAGGGCGATTCCGTACTTGTGAAAAACATCCTTTCCGCGCCACTCCGCCAGTTTGACCATACGTCACCGACTCCGCGAGGCGCCTCGACTCTTAACGCCGACGGGCGGCGACCCAAGCCGGAGGCTCTACGGGCTCGCATCTCGGGCCTGTGTGCCCCGGGCCGATGGGGCTGCGCCCCTACCCGTCCGAAGGGATGGGCTCTGGCTCAGGTTCCAGCTCGGGAGGCGAGCGTGCATGGCCGGTGACCCGAACGGCCACGCCGCGGGTCATCCGCCCCATTTCCCCGGGGGCAAGGAGCAGTCGACCGACCGCGAGGAGCCGGTCCGAGGGATCGACCAGCGGGGCGGTCATCTCGACCCGCAGCCTCGGGTCCGCCCGCACGACGAACTTAGAGAAGAGACTCCGACCGGCCGCCACAAACTCGCTCGCCTCCGCGTGGACCGTCACCCGGGGAACGAGGCCCGGGGCCGACTCGAGGAGCCACTGGGCGCCTCCGTAGGTGGGATGGGCCTGGCCGTCGTTGCCCACCACCCAGAGGGGCCGACCGTCGGCCTCGATCCAGCGGACCCTCTGGGTCCGCCGGGACCGACCGACCTTGAGTCGGGAGGTCTCCAACCGGTCGACGATCTCCGGGCCGTACCTCCATTCGAGGAGGGCGCGGATCTGGACTCGATCCCAATCGGGGAGCCAGCCGCAGCCTCGATCGATGCGTAGGGTCGGGTCGCGCTCCAAGTGGGCGCGAAGGGCGGCTACGGGGAAGGTTCGACGGGGCGACTCGAACTCCGCGAGGCCCAGGAACGGACCGACCGGATAGGTCTCCAGCAGCTCCAACGGGACTTCGCCCATCGGGGTCCGGGCGACCCATTCGAGCGGATGCCCCTCCCGGTCCTCCCGCGGAATCCAGCCCAGGTATTCGGGGCGCAGCGGAACGGCCGGCAAGAACCGAGCTGCCGCCCGACGGGATCGGTACTCCTCCACCCGGCGCCGGAACCCCACCACCGAGGGCCGGAGCAGGCTCTCGGACGTGACCTCCCGGAACGCCCGACGTCGATCCGGTTCGGTGGGGAGGAAGAGTTCGGGTGTTGAGACGAGGCTCCGAAGCGCCGCACGGAGCGCCGGGTGGGCGGTTGTCTGCCGCTCCACGAGTTCCCAGAGTGTGCCCTCGTGGATCGCCTGGCGGACGCGGGCCATCTCTTCGGCCGAAGTGAGCAGGTTGTGGCGGGCCAGGTGGACCTCCCGATCCGCAGCGGACAGCTCCCCGAGATCGGTGAGCGGGCGCTCGCGGCAGAGTGCGCACTCGCAAATCCGTTCGCGCACGCCGCTCAGGGGCACCGTGCCATCCGCAAACAGGAGCGCCCCCCGGCGGGCGAACTTGATGTACGCCGAGGAGTCGAAGAGATCCACCCCCAGCAAGGCCCCGAGGGCGAAGGTCATCGGATGGCCGGCCCCGAACAGGTGGACCGCTCGGTCGGGCGCGAGGTGGGGCCGCGCCGCGGCGACCGCCCGGACCAGTTCGACGAACCGGTACTGCTCGAGGAGCGGCACTACGCCCCCCACCGCCAATACGTCCCCGATCCGGCTCGCGGCTTCCGCCGACCGGGCCCGGAGTTCCGGATGGGCGCCACCCTGCACCGGGACGGCGAGCAGTCCGGTCCGGGCCGCCCGAGCCGCCCGGGCCCTATCGAGGGTGAGCTCCAGCCCCTCGGCGGCCTGCTCCTGCGACGCCTCGGGCTCGGTAAAGACATCCAACACGGTGGCGATGTCGCTCCCGATGGTCTCCTGGAACCCCAGGCTCTCGTCGGGAGTGATCTCGACTGAACCGTAAGCGTGCTGCTGGAAGGCCCCCGAATCGGTCATGATCGGGCCGTCAAAATCGAGGAGTCCATGGATCCCGCGTTCCTCGGCGACCTCCCGGAGCGGAGGGCTCCGCCAGGTGATGTACGCCGAGGTGATCACCGCTCCGAGACCGAAGGTCTCCCGCATCCAGCGGGGGGAGGCGGCCTGCCGCGTCGGGTCCGGGTGGACGACGGGAAGGAGCGCCGGAGTCTGGATCGGGCCATGGGGTGTGGCGAGCCGTCCGAGACGGGCGAGGCCGTCCCGCTCGACCAGTTCGAAGTCGGTCATGGATGCGGGCGGGACGGAGCCGAGGAAATAACCGTG
>JBBYJM010000050.1:0-5604 GCA_043196275.1 Thermoplasmata archaeon | reverse complement strand
CCGGGGACGGGCAAGAGCATGCTCGCCCGGGCGATGGTCGATTTCCTCCCGAAGGAGCAGCTCCAGGACATCCTCGCCTACCCGAACACCGAGGACCCCAACGAACCGAAGATCCGGGTGGTCCCCGCCGGCAAGGGCAAGGAGATCATCGCCGCCCAGAAGCTCGAGGCCGCCCAGCGCAAGGAGCAGCGGATGATCCTGCTGGTCGTCGCGGCGCTCGCCATCTTCGGCTTCACCCTCTACATCGTGATCGTCGACAAGGACCTGACCGCGATCCTGATCGGGCTCCTCATCATCTTCATCCTCTACGCGGTCGTCCGGTTCAGCAGCGGCCGGAATGATGGCGGAGCGACGGTCGCCAAGCTGCTGGTTTCGCACACCTCCGATGAACGCCCGCCGTTCATCGACGCCACCGGGGCCCACGCCGGAGCCCTGCTCGGGGACGTGAAGCACGACCCCTTCCAATCGGGGGGGCTGGAGACTCCGCCCCACGAGCGGGTGGAGATCGGGGCGATCCACAAGGCCAACGGAGGGATTCTCTTCATTGATGAGATCAACCTCCTCAAGATCGAGAGCCAGCATTCGCTCCTGACCGCCCTCCAGGAGCGGAAGTTCCCGGTGGTCGGTCAGTCGGAGCGTAGCGCCGGCGCGATGGTCAAGACCGAGCCGGTCCCCGCCGACTTTGTCCTTGTGGCGGCCGGGAACATCGACAGCGTGCAGACGATGCACCCAGCGCTTCGCTCCCGGATCCGGGGGTACGGCTACGAACTCTACGTCAAGACGACGATGCCCGATACGCCGGAGAACCGCCTCAAGCTCGTCCGCTTCGTCGCGCAGGAGGTGGTCAAGGACAAGAAGATCGCCCACTTCGACATGTCGGCCGTCGTCGAGGTGATCCGAGAGGCCCAGCGGCGCAGCGGCCGATCGGGTCAGTTGACGCTGAGGCTCCGGGAGCTCGGAGGCCTCGTCCGGGTCTCCGGCGACATCGCCAACACCCAGGGGGCGAACGTGGTCACGGCCGCGCACGTCATCCAGGGCAAGCGGGCCAGCCGGTCGCTCGAGCAGCAGATCGCCGACCGGTACATCGAGCGGCGCAAGGAGTACCGCATGTTCGCGACCGAAGGCGCCGCGGTCGGATCGGTCAACGGGCTGGCGGCCATCAACGCCCAGTCGGGTATGAGCGAATTCTCGGGGATCGTGCTGCCGATCGTCGCCGAGGTCACTCCCGCACAGACCCGCAACGGCGGCGTGGTGGTCGCGACGGGGAAGCTCGGGGAGATCGCCAAGGAGGCGGTCCAGAACGTCAGCGCGCTCATCAAGAAGTACTCGGGGGAGGACATCTCCCGGTTCGATGTCCACATCCAATTCGTCGGGACCTCCGACGGGGTGGAAGGCGACAGCGCCTCGGTCTCGATCGCCACCGCGGTCATCAGCGCCCTCGAGGGGGTACCGGTCGACCAGTCGGTCGCGATGACCGGTTCGCTTTCGGTCCGGGGCTCGGTCCTTCCCGTGGGCGGCGTGACCGCGAAGGTCGAGGCGGCCGCCGACTCTGGGCTCAAGCGGGTTCTGATCCCGGAGGACAACATGGACGACCTGGTGCTCGAGGCCCGCTACAAGGGCAAGATCGAGGTCATCCCCGTCCGGACCCTCCGGGATGTCCTGAGCTACGCTCTCGTCGGCCAAGGCCCCCAGAAGGAGTCGCTCCTCGGCCGGTTGGCCGAGATGGTCAAGGCGACGAACCGGACCACCGTCGATACGACCACGACCGGCCGGATCGCGCCGGTAGGACGGCCGACCGGTTCGTGAGAGGCCACCCCCCAATTTCGATCCATCGCTCCCCGATCCGGGACCCTGCGACCTATGGGTGGACCGTTGCGTCGGAGGGGTCGGAGCCCGAGGACGGGTTTGTGAACCGACCCTGCTATGCCTTCAACCACCGGATCCCTCCCAGATTCGACGACCGGCGCTGCGATCATTGCCGGCACTACCTGACCCCCCGATGCCCGCACATCGAGGAGTTTCTCGACGAGGTCGACGACCCCGCGATGGAGTGAGGGCCGTGCGGGGCCTATTGGTCGGGCGCTTTCAGCCGTTCCACCTCGGGCATCTGGCCACCGTCCGATGGATCCGGGAGCATCAGGACGAACCGCTGCTCCTCGGGATCGGATCGGCGCAGGAGTCGTATACCTGGACGAACCCCTTCACGGCCGGGGAACGGTTCGAGATGATCGACCGGAGCCTAAGGGCGGAGGGGATCACCCAGGTCCAGTGCGTGCCGCTGCCCGACATCCAGCGGCACGCCCAGTGGGTCGCCTACGTCGAGTCGATGCTCCCCCCGTTTGCCCGGGTCTACAGCAACAACCCGCTCACCCGGCTCCTCTTCGAGCGGGCCGGCCACCCGGTGGTGGCGGTTCCCTGGGCCGACCGGGAGCGATGCGAGGGAGCTAAGCTCCGACTCGAGATTGCGCGGAGGGGTTCGGTCGAAGGGATGCCCCTGCCCGGGGCCGTGGCGACCTACCTCTCGGAGATCGGGGGAGCCGATCGGCTTCGCCGGTTGCAGCCCCCGGGCGCCGACACGGAGCCTCGTGGATGAGCGAACGGGCGCAGCGGACCCGCCCGGTCCGGTTTGACCCGCTCCCGGAGTGGGTGGGTCCCGCGACCCGGCTCATCCACGGCGCGCGCCGCCCCGACCGGAACGCGGGGGCGGTGGTTCCTCCGCTCTACACCTCCACCACCTACCGGTTTCCCCCCGAGTTCTCTCCGGCGGAGCCGCGGGACCCGCCCTACCTGTATGCTCGGGAGGGGCACCCGACCGCCGAACCCCCGGCCGAGCTCATCCGCCAGCTAGAAGGGGCGGAAGCGGCCCGGCTGTTCGGCTCCGGGATGGGCGCGCTGGCCGCGACCTTCCAGAGCCTCGTGCGCACGGGCGACGAGGTCGTCGCCTTCGCCGACATCTACGGCGGCACCCGGACCCTGCTCACCGAGCTGGAAGGCGCCCTGGGGATCCGGGTGCGCTGGGTCACCCCGGACGAGACCCGACGCCCCGGCGATCTGGTCGGCCCGGCGACGCGGCTCGTCTTCCTCGAGACCCCGTCGAACCCCCTCCTGACGGTCCACGACATCCGCGCCTGGGCATCGGAGGCCGACTCGGCGGGGGCACTCCTGATCGTCGACAACACCTTCGCGACCCCCGTGAACCAGCGGCCGTTGTCGCTGGGGGCCGATCTGGTCGTCCACAGCGCGACCAAGTACCTGGGGGGTCACTCCGACCTGATGGCCGGGGTGGTGGTCGGACCGCAGGGGATCATCGATCGGATCGACCGGCACCACACGCTGGGGTCGGTCCCCGATCCCTGGTCGGCCTACCTGCTCCACCGCAGCCTCAAGACCCTCAGCCTACGGGTGGCCCGGCAGAACGAGAATGCCCGGGCGGTGGCGACCGCGCTCCGGAGACACCCGGCCGTCGAGCGGGTCTACTACCCGGGGTGGAATTCCGCAGAAGAGGAGGCGGTCGCCTCCCGCCAGATGACCGGCCGCGGAGGGATGGTCGCCTTCGACCTTCGGGGCGGACCGACCGCAGTTCGACGGTTCCTCCACCGGCTGCGGTTCGTTGAGGTCGCGTCCAGCCTCGGCGGTGTCGAAAGCCTGGTGAGCGTTCCTCGAGAGACCTCCCACCGCGGGCTCGGAGCCAGCGAGCGGTCCCGCCTAGGGATCGGGGAGGGGCTGGTACGGCTGAGTCTCGGGATTGAGGAGACGGCCGACCTGCTCCGTGATCTCGCCGAGGCGCTGGAGCCTCGGGCGGACGACCGGGCCGAAGTCGAGCGGGGCCGCCCGGATTAGATCACCGTGACCAAGGTCACCTGGAGGCTGCTCGTGACCGTCCAGCGGCAGGAGGGGCCGCTCGGGTGGCTGAGCAGGAAGTAGTATTCCCCGGTCGACGGGACCGAGTAGTGGACGCTCACCGAACTCGCGCCGAGTGAGGACCAGAGATACGCCGGGACCGCCCCGGTCGAATTGAAGATCCCCATCTGGGCGGGGGTCAGAACGTACGCGTAGAGCCCGCCGGACCGATTGACCGTGTAGTTTCCCCAGTAGGTTCCTCCGGCCAGGATATGGTAGCCGATACTCTGGCTGTAGATCCCCGAGTAGGTCCGGTTCATGCCGGCCGGGAACATCGTCATGGTGGTGGTCCGGGGGCCACTGCCCCCTCCCCCGCCGGAGTCCAGACCCCCCAGGCCCAGGTCGACCACCGCGATGACGCCGACCAGAACCACAACCACCACGGCGATGGCCAGGCCGATCCAGGCCAGCTTCGGGAGTGCCACGCCTTCCAACGCCAGGGCGGGTACATATTTTCTGCGTTCGAGCATCCCTCACGGCGACGCAGTCCGTGCGCTCCCGGCCCGGCGACCGGCCCCCTCGAGAGGGCCTCCAGCGAAGAAACTCTTACAAGGAGGAGAGACTCCCCGACGCAGCGCCGCTGTAGCTCAGCTGGCAGAGCAGCTGATTCGTAATCAGCAGGCCGAGGGTTCAAGTCCCTCCAGCGGCTTCGGCTCCCCGGGACGATGCGGGGATCGCGCCTGGCCGTTTCGGGCGGGGGCCGGGCAACGACCCCCCGCCGGCGGTGGCATAACTATTCAAGCTAGGAGGGTCGTCCCCACGCTCGATGTCCGATCGAACCGCTCGGCCCCGACCGCCGGCCCTCTACCGTGCCGCGCGGGCCGTCCGAAGGATCGCGGCGATCCTCCTGGTCCTGGTCCTCATCTTTGCGGGCCTTGCGACATACTCTGGGGTGAAGTTCGCCCAGGGGGTCCAGCAGGGTTCCTCGCAGAAGATCGGGGGATTCTCGAGCCAGTTTACCTCCAACCAGACGCTCGAGCTTTCGGCCCATTACCCGATCAACAACTCCGGCCTTCTGTCGGTGAACGGCCTCTCCATCGGCCTCGCCGTCCGGAATGCCTTCGGCGTCCTGCTGACGGAAGGGTCGACCCAGGGGGTCCAGATCGCGTCCGGGGGCCGCACGTCGATCCCGTTCTCGCTGACGATCCCCGTCTCCAATACCTCACCGGCCATCTCGCTGCTGGTCACCGACCAGAGCCTGTCGATCTACATCTGGGCGAACGTCACCTACGCCTACCTCTTCCCGGTCGAACTGAGCTTCCAACAGTCGTACGGCTGGGGGGCGCCGTTCCATGGGTTCGCAACGACCTTCGGGAACCCGTTCGTCCTGCCGAACGGGACGGTGGGGGTCAACAGCACCGTTAGCTTCTCCGACCACCTCAACATGACCCTTCAGGGAACCCTCTCCCTGCGGCTGGTCTCCTCTGGGGGTTCGACCTGCGGGCTCCTGAGCTATCCGATGGACCTCCACGAGGGAGTGGACTTCCAGTCGACCCAGACCGCCTACCTGGCCCCCGGCTGTAACCCCCTGGGGGGCACGGTCCGGGGGGTCTTCGTCGGCCCGGACTACTCGTTTGCGCTCCCCAACCAGGTGATCCCCCAATGACCGACGCTGCGGCCGTCTCCGAGAGCCCCGCCCGGGCGGAGATTCCTTCGGTTCCCCGCCGGATCGCCCTGGGGGCCGGGGTCGCCATTGGGGTGGCC
>JBBYJM010000049.1:0-5635 GCA_043196275.1 Thermoplasmata archaeon | reverse complement strand
GCCGCCGGGTTCCGCCGCCTCATGGCCCACTGGCCGACCGGGGTCAGCGTCGTGACCGCCCGGTCCGGGGAGCGGGACGGGGGCATGACGGTCAACGCGCTCCTCTCGATCTCGCTGGAACCCCCGACGCTCCTCGTGAGCCTGGCGCGGGACGCCGACACCGTCCCGCTCCTCGACGCGTCGGGCCAGTTTGCCGTGAGCTTCCTCGGCGCCCGGCAGCGGGAGCTGAGCGAAGGGTTCGCCCGTCGGGTCGACGCGGCGGAGAAGTTCCGGGGGGTGCGGATCCGCCGCGGGGTCACCGGGGCAGCGCTCCTCGATGGGGCCCTCGGCTGGATCGAGTGCCGGACGATCCAGGCGATCCCGCTCGCCGACCACCGGCTCTACGTCGGCGAGGTGGTCGCCGCCCAGGAGGGCATCGACGCCCCGCCGCTCCTCTTCTACCATCGGTCGTATGCCGTGGCGGAGGGTGGGGACCGGTTGATCCTCCCCGCCCCACCGGCCGATCGACCCTCCCCGTAGGGACCCGGGGCCCCCGCGGGAGGAAGGAGGTTTAAATACCGCCGGGCTGGCCGGGTCCATGACCTCCGAGGAGACGACCCCCGTGGCGATCGTCGGCAGCGGCCCGGCGGGATTGACCGCCGCCCTGTACTGCGCCCGGGCCGAGCTGCGGCCGGTCGTGATCTCGGGAGTCCCGGCCGGCGGCCAGCTCATGATCACGACCGAGGTCGAGAACTTCCCCGGCTTTCCCGACGGGATCCAGGGGCCCGAACTGGTCGACCGGATGCGCCGCCAGGCGGCCCGGTTCGGCACCCGATTCATCGACGCGCAGCTCACCCGCCTCGACGCCCGCGGCCGGCCGTTCCTTCTCGAGGCCGGCCCGGACCACCGGCTGCGGGCCGACTCGGTGATCGTCGCGACCGGCGCCAACGCCCGATGGCTGGGCCTGCCGTCGGAGGAGCGGCTGCGCGGCCATGGGGTCTCGGCCTGCGCCACCTGCGACGGCTTCTTCTTCAAGGGCAAGGAGCTGGTCCTGGTCGGCGGCGGCGACTCCGCGATGGAGGAGGCCCTCTTCCTGACCAACTTCGCCACCCGCGTGACCGTGGTCCACCGGCGGCGCGAATTGCGGGCGAGCCGGATCATGCAGGAGCGCGCCCGATCGAACCCGAAGATCACCTTCCGCTTCGAGGAGGAGGTCGTCGAGGTCCTCGGGGAGCGCTCCGTCGAGGGGGTCCGGCTCCGTCACCTGTCGACCGGGGCCGAGACGACGCTCCCGGCCCAGGGGTTGTTCGTCGCCATCGGCCATGTACCGGCGACCGAGGTCTTCCGGGGCCTGCTCGACCTCGACGAGAAGGGCTACCTCAAGACCCGCGACCAGACGAGGACCAATGTCGACGGCATCTTCGCGGCCGGCGATGTCCACGACCATCGCTACCGCCAGGCGATCACCGCCGCCGGCCTCGGATGCATGGCGGCGCTCGATGTCGAGCGGTACCTCGCCGAGCGCGGGGTCGCGGCGCATCCGCCGACCCCCCACGCCTGATGAGGCCCCGCCTCGAAGCCGGGGGGCGGCCTCAGCCCGGGGGCACGCAGCCCTGGACCGCGTAGTCGTCCCCGTTGAACTCGGCGTAGCCGAAGTCCTCGTAGAGGTCGAACTCGGAGACGGTGACGTGGTTCACCGGATCGTAGAAGACGACCGCGCCGGTGTTCGGGTTGTAGGTCAGGATCACCGAGGGGCCCAACCGCTGGTGGAGCATCGAGAGGGTGGAGGCGGGGATCGAGGGGTTGTCGGTCTGGCAGCCGCTGGAGGTCGCGGTCGGGCCGACTCCCGGAGGGGCCGAGACCAGCGGCGCGGTGACCGACGCGGCCGGCAGCGAGAGGGCGACCGCCCCCACGATCAGGAAGGTGAGCACGGTGGCGCCGATCCGCCGGGAGATCGACCAGCGGGAGGGGGCCGGCACCGGCCGGCGGGCGGGCCGGCGAGAGGGCGAGGCCAACGAGGTCCGGTCCGGCTCGGCGCGCCGGAGGGCGATCGCGATCAGGTTCCCGAAGAGGAGCGCGACCAGGATGCCGAGGCTGGGCATCACGAGCGGCAGCAAGACCGCGGCGACGGCCACCGTCCCGGCGTACATCGGCTGGAGCGCCGGGTCGGAGGGCGCGGTCCGGGGCTCGACCACCATGAAGAATCCGAAGAAGAGGGCGACCGAGTCGAAGGTGTAGAGGAGCAGCAGCTCCCCGGAGAGGATCCCGCCGAAGAGGAAGTGGACCAGGCCCGCCACCACGCCATAGACCAGGAAGAAGGTCGTCGGGATCCGCCAGCTCGAGGGGCTCCGCAGCACGAGCAGCACCCCGACCACGCCGAGGGCGATCTCCCCGGCCGGGCTCACCCCGACCCACCAGGCCGGCGAGATCCCGAAGAGGAGGGCCCCGAGGACCACGCCCAGGGCGGCCGGGTTGAACCACGGATGCCCGCGGAACCGGAGCGCATGGCGGAGCGAGATCGCCGCCAGGACGCAGGCGCCGGCGGCGGCAAGGCCGACGGTGGGCGGAAAGAGGAGCGCCAGGAGAAGGCCGGTCACCAGGGCGGCGTCGGGGAACCGGAGCCGCTCGAACCGGATCTTCGACCAGACGAGGTCGGTGGCCACTGCCACGATCGGCAGCACCAAGAGCGAACCGGCCCCCAACCCCCCCAGGTCCAGGAGCGAGCCGATCGCCAAGGCCACCAGGGCAAGCCAGGTCGCCCGGACCGGAGGCAGATACCGGGCCAGGAACCGCCGGGCCGCCGGGCGGCCGAATCGGCCGCGGCCTTCGACGTTCGTGCCCCGGGATTCGGCGCGGGAGGTCACCTCCGTGCGGGGAGCCATCTCTCTCCCAAGGGGACCTCACCGATATATGGTCCCTTCGACCCGTCGGCGCGGAGGCGCCGGAGGACGATGGGGCCTCGCTCCGCGCTCTGTCACGATAGCGTTAAGACCCGGCCCTCTGCTCCCGAGCCGAGGTTAACGGTGACTCCGAACAAGCGTAGCCTCCACATCGAGTCCAGCGGGCAACTGTGCATCTACTGCGGGGCGTGCGTCGGGGTCTGCCCGCTCAACTGCATCTACCTGGACGAGACCCGGATCACCTTCGACGAGAAGATCTGCACCCGGTGCGAGATCTGCGTGAAGGCCTGCCCGGTGGGCGCCATCGAGATCGGCTGATTGGGGGAAGGAACCATGGCGAAGGATCTCAGCACGGATGTCCTGGTCATCGGCGCCGGGCCCGCGGGCAGCATGACGGCCAAATGGGCCGCCAAGAACGGCGCCCGGGTCCTGATGATCGAGAAGCGCCAGGAGATCGGAAGCCCGGTGCGCTGCGGTGAGGGGATGAGCAAGAGCTGGCTTTCGGAGGTCGGGATCACCCCCGGCAAGTGGGTCAACCTCGAGGTCGAAGGGGCCCGGATCTACTCCCCCTCCGAGAAGGTCTTCGAGATCAACGAGAAGCACGCCGGCAACGAGGTCGGCTATGTGGTGGAGCGCGACGGGTTCGACAAGGCGCTCGCGATCGACGCCGGTAACGCGTGCGTCGACATCCAGCTCAAGACGGCCGCGACCGGCCTGATCCGGGAGAACGGCCGCATCGTCGGGGCTCGGGCGAAGCAGTTCGGCGAACCGATCGAGATCCGGGCCTCGGTCGTGGTCGGGGCCGACGGATTCGAAAGCCAGGTCGGCCGCTGGGGAGGGATCCCGACCAACCTGGCCCTGCGGGACATGGACTCCTGCCTGCAGTACCGCATGACCGGGGTCGACTGCGATGTCCGCTACTGCGACTTCTACCTCGGGGAGGTGGCGCCCGGGGGATATGTCTGGGTCTTCCCGAAGGACCACGGGCTTGCCAACGTCGGCATCGGGGTCCAGCTCTCCAAGATCCACGGGATGGCCGAGGCGAAGAGCTACCTCGACCGGTGGATCGCCGCCCACCCGGCCTACGCGAAGGGCAAGAAGATCGACATGGTCGGGGGCGGGGTCTCGATCTCGAAGCCCCTCAACCAGACGGTCACCGACGGGCTCATGCTGGTCGGGGACGCCGCGCGGATGATCGACCCGCTGACCGGCGGGGGGATCGCCAACGGCTGCATCGCCGGGAAGATCTGCGGCGAGGTGGCGGCCGAGGCGGTCCACCTCGGCACCCCGACCAAGGAGTTCTTCCAGAAGTACGAGAAGGGCTGGCGGGCCAAGCTCGAGGAGAAGCTCTTCCGCAACTGGCTCGCCAAGGAGAAGCTCTGCACCCTCTCCGACGAGACGTTCGACAAGGTGATCGATGCGCTCGCCGATGTCCGGCTGGAGAAGCTGACCGTCCACAACATCCTCAAGGCGGTCCACGACAAGTACCCCGAGATCACCAAGGAGTTCGAGTCGGTCCTCTGACCGACGCGAGAGGCCCATGCCCGGCGCCCCGAACAAGCCCCCGGCCCCGGCCGAGGTTCCGGTCCTCCCGACCGCACGGTCCGATCCGGTCGATCGGAAGCTGCTTCGACGTCTCGCCCCGTTCCGGGTCGCGCTGGGGCTCGACCTCTGGAAGGGGGCGCCGCACCCGGACCTGACGACTCCGCTCCTCAAGGCCGAGGCCGCCTTTACCCAGGGCGACTACCCGACCGTGCAGACCCAGCTCGATCACCTGGCCGTCCGATTCCACGAACCGCGCTGGCCGACGATCCCCGAGCCGTTCCGGTCGCTTCGCGTCGAGATTCCGGCCCCCCAGCCCCCGGCGTGGGACCCCGACGCCTCCGCCACCCCCGAAGAGCGGGGCCGGCGCAAGGACCGAAAGGAGGCCGAGTTCCAGCTGGCCCTGGCCGAGGGCACCGTCCAGTGGGCCGCGAGCCACGGCGTCGATCTCGGCGCTGCGGCGGGCGCGATCGGGCCGGCCCGGAGCGAACTCCGGGCCTCCGGCGCCACCGACGCCTTCTACGCCGCCATCGATGCCCTCTGGGCGGAGGTCCGGACCCGGGTGCCGCTCCCGTCGGCCCCGGCGACGAAGCCGACCGCCGGGCCGGCATAGCGATGACCGTCCGGCGCCCCGCCATCCGTCGGGGCGAGGGCGAGGTGCGCGACTGGCCGCGGGGGCTCGTGGCCTACGTGCCCACCACCCCCGATGCGGTCGCCACCGACCCCGAGGAGGACCGGGGCCACAACCGCCAACGGCTCGCCCTGCGGCTCCTCGACCTCCACGACCGTTCGGGCGGGCCGGCCCTGGACGGGGCCCGGTCCCGGCTCCGCCGGGCGGCCCGGCTGCGCACGGAGGGACGGGCCGCCGAGGCCGATCGGGAGGTCGAGGCGGTGCTCGGCGAACTCCTCGACCCGACCGGTGCCCCCCGGCCCCCGCCCCGTCTCCTTCCGGAGCGGCCCCGGAGCCATTAAACGGCGCCACCGGTTGCTCCGGCATGGTCCGATTCGGCACCTTCTCGATCGTGGCCCACGACCCCGACCGCGGAAGCTGGGGGGTGGCGGTCCAGTCGAAGTTCATCTCGGTGGGCGCGGTCGTCCCCTGGGCGGCCGCCAAGGTCGGTGCGCTCGCGACGCAGGCCTATGCGAACGTCACCTACGGGCCCCGGGGGCTCGACCTCCTCCGCGAGGGCCGGTCGGCCGACGAGGTCGTCCGC
>JBBYJM010000048.1:0-5687 GCA_043196275.1 Thermoplasmata archaeon | reverse complement strand
CCTGGGCGCTCACCTGGAGTTGCTATGCCGGCGGGGATCGGCCGTGCGGGCGGTGCGACTCCTGCCGGTTGAGAGCCCGGGGCTTCCGCGTCGCCCGGCGGATCGACCCGACGGTCGGCTGAGGGTCCGCGCAGGGAAAGCGTCAAGCCCCCGAACCCTCTGGCCGCGGCTCTCCTTGGGCCGGCGATGAGTTCGGAAGTGGTGCTGGAAGCCCTCGATCTGGGCCACGCCTATGCGCCGGGCCGCTACGCGGTCCGGCACCTCTCCCTGGAGCTCCACCGCGGCGAGGTGCTCGGGCTGCTCGGGCGCAACGGCGCCGGCAAGACCACGACGGTCCGGATGTTCACGACCCTGCTCCCGCCGACCGAGGGGACGGCGCGCATCCTCGGGATGGACATCCGGACCGGGGGACGGGCCCTCCGGTCCCGGCTCGGGGTGGTTCTCCAGGCCGAGTCGCTCGACTTCGTGACGGTCGAGCGGAACCTGACCCTCTACGGATTCCTCTGGGGCGTGCCGCGGGAGATTGCCAAGAGCCGGGCCGAGGAGATGATCGAGCTGTTCGAGCTGGAGGGGGCCCGGCGCCGCAAGCCCTGGGCCCTGTCCGGGGGGGAGCGTCGGCGGTTCCAGGTGGCACGGGAGCTGATGCACGACATGGAGATCCTCTTCCTGGACGAACCCACGGTCGGCCTCGATGCGATCGCCCGGCGTCGCATCCTGGCCTACCTGAGGCGTCGGTCGCGCGACGGGCTTTCGATGGTCTTCACGACCCACATCCTCCACGAGGCCGACCTTTTGTGCGACCGGATCGCGGTGATGCACCAGGGCCGGCTGAGGGCGCTCGCCTCCCCCGGGGAGCTCAAGCACCGCTACGCCGGCGCCCGGGAAGTCTCGATGTCGTTCCGGCAGCCGCTGGCCACGGCCCTCCATCTCGAACTCGCCCGGGCCCTTGCGGACCGGGGAGCGAGTTCCCCGACCGTGGAGGCCGATCCGGGCGGCGCGGGAAGCTCGGTGCGGTTCCGGGTCGAGCATGCGGAGGAACTCCTGCCGTGGCTGACCCGTTGGGTCCAGCTCCAAGGGCTCGAGCTCTCGAGGCTCTCGGTCGAAGAGGCCACTCTCGAGGGCGCGTTCCTCGGCCTCATCGGCGACCTTCCGGAATCCGGGGGGGAGAGGCCCGGCCCCCAAACGACCGAGGTTCGGGCGTGACGATCCCGCCGGTCTTCCGGCTCGTCGTCCGGAACTTCGCCTCGAACCTGGACCCGCTGACCGTGCTGATCCGGTTCGGCCAGCCGGCGATTACGATCATTGTCCTGGGGACGATGTTCAGCACGATCATCTCGAGCAGCGCGACCGGCGGGGGCTCCTACACCGCGTTCCTGGTGCCGGGCATGGTCGCCTTCCAGATGATCACCGGTGGCGTGGTTTCGGGCAACCTCTTCTGGCTCGATCGGCGGTGGGCAATGACCGAACAGATCTTCTCCGGCCCGTTCCGACGGTCCGAGTACCTGGGGGGGTTGGTCCTCACTACCCTCCTCTTCGCCCTGGTGGGGGTCGGCGTCATGATCCTCGCCGGCCTCCCGTTCATCGGGATCCCCGCCCTCTCCCCCCTCGCGATCGGGACGGTGCTCTTCACGGTCGCCCTCGGCAGCATCTTCTTCGCAGGGCTGCTGATCGCCCTCGGGAGCCGGCTGAGGTCGGCGAACGCCTACTTCACGATCCAGTCGTTCCTCCAGCTGTTCGTGATCTTCCTATCGACCGTCTACTACCCGATCACCTCGAGCACCCCGAAGCTCCTCGCCGTGATCTTCTACGGGAACCCGCTCACCTACGCGGCCGACACGATCCGGGACGCCTTCGCCGGGACCCTCGGTCTGGGCGATCTGGTCGGGCTCGGGGTGCTCGGCGGTCTCGCCGCCGTCGCCTTCGGGGCGGCGGCCTGGGGATTCCGCGACCTGGACCTCGGCCCGATCCAGTAAATCCCGGAACGCTGTTCGGCCGCTGTCGGACCGGAGGGCCGCGTCAGGCGACCGTCGGGGTCACGGGTGAGGTGCAGAAGGCGCACCGGGTCGCCTTCGCGTGGATCGTCGAGTAGCAGGCCGGGCAACTGCGGGTCGGTTCCGGTGGCGGCGTCGGCTTTGGGGGGTGCCGGCGGGCCTGCAGCTGCTCCATCGGCCGGACCAGGGCAAAGAAGAGCACGACCAGCACCACCAGGAAGGTCAATATGGCCTGGAGCAGCACCCCAAAGGTGAAGGTGCTCCCGAGGACCTGGACATTCCCCACCTCGGCGAAGTTGGCGTGGAAGACCATCCCGATGAGGGGAGTGATCACCGATCCGACGAGCGCCGTGACGATGGCGGAAACCTGCAGACCGATCACGAACGCGACTGCCATCGATATGAAGTCGCCGCGCGACGCAAACTGCTTGAACTCCTCCCAGGCGCCCATGCCTCCGTTCCCCGGTCCACTTGAGGAGCGGAGGGTCGGGTATTACAAACTGACGGTCGAGTCGAACCGGGGGCTGGACCCGGTCACATGGTCTCCAAGGGCGTGACGCCGATCAGCTCGAGCGTGGTCTCCAGCGTGCGCCGGGTGGCCGCGACCAGGGCGATGCGACTCTCCCGTTCGGCGCCGGCGGTCAGGACCGGGACCGCATGGTAGAACCGATTGAACTGGTCGGCCAGGTCGTGGGCATACCCGGCCAGGGCGTGGACATGGTTGCTCCGGGCGACATACTCCACCCGCCCGGGCAGGGCCAGGATCCGGCGCAGGAGGGCCCGCTCCTCAGGGTGCCCCAGATGGGCCGGGTCGAACGGATAGGGGGGGGAATCCCGGCCGGCCTTGCGGAGCAGGCTGGCCGCCCGGGCATGGGCATACTGGAGGAACGGGGCGCTCCGGCCCTCGAAGCTCAGGGCATCCTCCCATCGGAAGAGCACCGCCTTCTCCGGGGCTACGCGGAGGATGTGGTATCGGACCGCGCTCGTACCGACCGCTTCGGCGATCTGCTCGATCTCGGCCTCGGGCAGGTCGTCCCGCCGTCGGAGGACCTCCGCCCGGGCCCGACGTACCGCCTCGTCGAGAAGGTCGTCCAGCCAGACCCCGGTGCCCCGACGGGTCGACATCCGTCCGCCTTCGGGCACGGTGAGGTCCTGGTAGATCACATACTCCGGCCGGCGATTCTCCCCGATCTCCGCCAGCAGCGCGTCCAGGGTCTGGGCGTGGAGACGGTGGTCCTGTCCGAGGACATCGATCACCCGGTCGAACCGGGCGAACTTGCTCAGGTGGTAGGCGACGTCCCGGGTCACATAGAGGCTGGTCCCGTCGGCCCGACGGACGATGATCTTGGCCTCTTCCTTCGGGAGCCGATAGCCGGTGGCGTCGATCGCGGCGGCCCCGTTCTCCTCGACGAGCGCGTGGGGGGCCTTCAGCAGCCGGTCGACGACGGCCGCCACCGCCCCCGACTCCAGAAGCGACGACTCCCAGACCCGCTCGTCAAACCGGATCCCGATCCGGGCGAGCGACTGGAGCATCCCGTCGAGGATCTCCGAGATGCGGGACCGGTGGTCGGCTGGCGGATGCCCCTCCTCGACGGCCCGGACGATCGCCGCCACCTCCGCCTGGGCCTCCGGGTGACTCTTCAGGTAGCCGCTGACCGCCGGATACGGCCGGCCGAGCCGTCGGTCGGCCTTCTCCGCCGGATCGAAAGTGGGCGCTTCGGCCCGGATTTCAGGGGGCCAGGACTCCAAAGGCCGGGACCAGATCCAGGTGATCATCGCTGCCTGGCGGCCCATGTCGTCGACGTAGTACTGCGTGATCGCCGGAATCCCCCGGGCCCTCAGGACCCGGACCAGGGTGTCCCCGATGATCGCGTTGCGAACCCGGCCAACATGGAAGGCGCCGGTCGGATTCGCGCTGGTGTGCTCGACGCAGGCGGTCCCGGCCCCGGGTTCCCAATGGCCGTAGCGATCCCAGCGTGCGAAGACCGATTCCAGAGTTCCGCGCGCGACCGTCTCCGGCTCAAGGGTCAGGTTGACGTAGCCCTGGGCCGCGGACACTCGTTGGAGGGGCGGGCGCTCCGGGCGCAGCCGGGCCGAGAGATCCTCCGCGAGCTGGGGCGGCCCCCGCCCGGCGGCGCGGGCCCATCGATGGACGGCGAGCGCGAGATCCCATCCCTCGCCTCCGCTCCGGTCGAGCGCGGCTTCCAGTTCGGCCCGCTCCACAGGGATCGATTCGGCCCGAAACGCCTCGAAGATCCGGTCAATCAGCCCGGGGAGCCAGCGGCTCCAGGGGTCGGGAGGGGTCACTAAAGATGGGGATGAGGAGTTCACAGGATCCGAGGGGAGAACGCTTTAGCGGAGCCCCTGTCATAACGGTTCCCTCATGGTCGACACGATCCTCATCCGGTACGGCGAACTGGCCCTCAAATCCCCGCCGGTACGGCGGGAGTTCGAGCGTCAGCTCCAGCACAATATCCTCGAACAGTTTCGGGCGGCGGGCATCTCGGGACGGCTACGGTCGGACGCCGGCCACCTCTACGCGGACGTCGAGGACGGGGCCCGGGCGATCCCCGCGCTGCGTCGGGTCTTCGGGATCACTTCGGTGAGCCGAGTGGAGGAGATCCCGGCCGACCGGGCCGTCCTCGAGGAACGGTTTCTGGCGCTCGCCGATCGGCGGCTCCGCGCGGGGGATCGGTTCGCCGTCCGGGCGCGTCGCACGGGCCACCATTCCTTCACGAGCCAGGAACTCGCCCGGGACCTGGGCAGCGCCGTCCTCGCACGGTTCGGCGACCGGGGGCTCTCCGTCGACCTGGATTCCCCCACGGTGGAACTGTTCGTTGAGGTCCGGTCGAACCGGGCCTACCTTTCGGAGGATCGTAGCGACGGCCCCGGAGGACTGCCTCTCGGCGTCGCCGGGCGGGTCGTGGCTCTGGTCGATGGCGTTCGGGGCGCCCTCGGGGCGTATCTGCTCATGAAGCGAGGCTGTCGGACCCGGTGGGTCACCCGGTCCGGGGGCGCTGAGCTGGTCGCGTCCACCCTGGCCCGGTTCGACCCGACGGGCCGAACGTTTCCCGGCGACGACGGCGAGGAGCCGTTGGCGCGCCAGATCGCCGACATCGCGGACGGCGCGAAGGCCGACGGGATCGTCCTCCCCCTGGGAGTCGATGGGTTCCCGAGGGCGCGGGCGGTGTATGGGGACCGGGTCGTCTTTTCCCCAACGATCGGTTGGACCGATCGGGAGGTCGAGGCGCGGTGGGCGCGCGTCCGGGAGCTCGCGGGTTAGTCCAGCGCCGGCTGGCCGACGAACCGTCCGGGCCGGCGCCTCCGGCCGCGCCCGCCCCGACGGGGCCCATCCTCGTGCCGCGGCCGCCCGTCCCTTCGGTCGACGACGAAAGCGTCCGGGCCCTCCTGGAACGTCAACGACGATGGATCCGGGCCTCCTCGGCCCCGATGGCGGCCGAGGAGTCCGCCGCTCCCCCCTCCGAGCCGGCGCCGCCCGAGGCCCCCCCGGAAGGCGCGAAAGGTTGAAGTGCCCCGGCACTTCGGCCGTCCGGGTAGCACAATGCCGACTTGGGAAGTGGCGGGACGATTCTACGCCCGACGTAACTACTGGCAGGTGTTCCGCAAGCAGTGCGACGCCCCCAGCGCGTCGGCCGCCCGGGAGTGGATCCTCTCGGAACTCGGAGGCTGCCACCC
>JBBYJM010000047.1:0-5782 GCA_043196275.1 Thermoplasmata archaeon | reverse complement strand
CGACCTTCGGGAAGGGGTAGGCGGCCGGGGCCGACGCCGTTCGTCGATCCGAGGCCCGGGCGGCGTACGCCCGGAGGGGGCGAGGATCGGGAGTCCCGGTGAACTCCACCGCGTACTCCTCCGCCACCTCCCGCTCGAAGTCGGTGGCCGCCGGCAGGACCGCAGCGAGAGAAGGAAGGGTGCGTGCCTCCGGCGCCAGCCGGGAGCAGACCCGGAGCCCATGGGCGGGAGACCGGGCCAGCAGGACCGCATTGAGGGTCACGCCGTCCCCGGCGTCCGGCTCCGCCCAGATGCTGGCCAGCCTCACGGGCAGCGCCCCGGCCGCCTGCTCCACGGTACCGGCCCACCCCCGGGGATCGGGCGACAGCACCCAGAGCTGGTCGAAGGGATCCCAGCGGGCCGGCCCTCCCGGCAGCCCCTGGACCAACTCCGCTTCCCGGTGGGGCTCCAGTATGGGCGAAGGTAGCCCACACGCCGCCCCCGCCGTTCGGGGCGGTTCGCCGCCCTCACTGCCGGGGGACGTCATCCGTTCACCACACGGACCGCCCCCTGGAGCAGCGCGGCGAGGGGCCCCGGAAGGGCGAGCCCCAGGCCGAGCGCCAACAGCAGGGTCATGGAGATGGCCACCCCGGAGGCGAGGGCCTGCCAGGCCCGGGGGGCGAAGGAACAGTATCCGGGGGACCCCAGGACGATCCGGGAGAACCGGACCATGAGGCCCGCGAAGGCGACGGCCAGGGCCCCGAGAAGGACTGCGGCGACCCCATACTGGGCGGCCCCCAGGCTCGCCGTGACGATGAGGTATTCGCTGGCGAAGAGGGAGAAGGGAGGAACCCCGGCCAGCGCGAGCCCCCCGACCAGGAGCAGCGCGCCCAGGGTGGGGGCACCGGCAAGGGCGCCCTGCATCTCCGAGATCTCCTTGGTGCCCGTGACCAGGGTGAGACTGCCCCCGACCAGGAACAGGGTCGCCTTGGTCATGGCGTGGTTGAGCATTTGGAACAGCGCCCCCAGGAGGCCGAGGGCGCCCCCCACGCCCACGCCGATGGCGATGATCCCCATGTTCTCGACCGAACTGTAGGCCAGGAGCCGCTTGAGATCCCGCTGGACCAGGATGAACAGCGCGGCCACGGTCACGGAGAGCAGCCCGAATCCGAGGAAGAGCCACCCCGCCCAGGCAAACCCGGGAATCCTCAGCGTCACGGCGTCCAGACGGAGAAGGGCGTACACCGCACAGTTGAGGAGCGCGCCGGAGAGCAGGGCCGAGACCGGCGCCGGGGCTTCCGAATGCGCGTCCGGTAGCCAGGTATGGAGCGGGACCCATCCGGCCTTGGTGCCGTACCCGAGAAAGAGGAAGACGCAGGCCAGGCGGACGAGCCCCGGATCCAGTCCGGAAGCTTCCCCCATCAGGGTCGTCCAGTTGAGCGCCGATCCGGCCGTCGCCCCGGCCCTCAGGGAGGCGAGGTCGAGCAGCAGGGTGCCGAGCAGGGCCAGGACAAGCCCCACGGAACAGAGGATGAGGTACTTCCAGGAGGCCTCGATCGCCGATGGAGTATGGTAATACCCGACGAGGATGGCCGAGACCAGGGTCGTGCCCTCCAGCGCGATCCAGAGCACCCCGAGGTTGTTGGTCGACCCCGCGAGGATCATGCTGAACAGGAAGAGCATCACGAACCCGTGGTAGCGCCGCAACCGGCGGAGGGGGAGGGCCCGGGGGCTCCCGTCACGGCCCAGGTAGTCGACCGAGTAGACCACCGCCGAAAACCCGACGACCCCCAGGACGAATAACAGGAGCGCGCTCAGGTCGTCGAGGCGCAGGATCCCGTCGCCCCACGTGATCGCTCCCCCATCGAGAACCCGGCCCGTCACGACCAGCACGGCCGCGAGGAGGCTGACGGCCCCACCGACCGCCACGAGATTGGCGATCGTCCGGCGGGGCGCGACCTGGACGAGGGCGGCCGTCCCCAGCGGGATCAGAAGGACGGCGGCCGCGGCGATCGTTCCCGCTCCCATCGACGTTAGCCCTCCAGCAGGCGCAGTGTGTCGGCATCCACGGTATCAAACGACTCGTGGATCCGGTACAGGAAGAGCCGGGCGACGATCGCCAGGACCAGCAGGTTGGCCGCCACGCCGAGTTCCAGGGCCAGGCCGAGGCCCAGGGTCACCGCGAGGCCGGAGAGGAAGACCCCGTTGGCCATCGTCAGCAGGCCCAGGACCTGGGTGAGGGCCCGGCGCCGCGTGACGATCATGAGGAACCCCACGAGGATCACCGTGACCGCGATGGGGAGCAGGCCGGCACTGGGCACCGCGGCGAACGGCACCAGCGGGGCGACCACGAAGACCGACAGCAACAACAATCCGAACCCGGCCAGGGCGCTCAGGCGGGCCGACAGGACCGAATCGGTTTCGGAGGTGACGGCCAGATCGACCCGGGCCCGACGCAGGAGGTGCGGGATCCAGATCACATTCACCCCCACCGTGATGCCGGCAATGAGGTAGAGCTCGGCGCTGGCCGAAAGATAGGCCAGCAGGAACGTGACCGCACTGATCGCCGTCGACTGGATCGAGTACAAGGCAATCAGCGAGTCGATCCGGCGCCGGATGAGCGACCCCCAGGCCGTGAGGAGCACCCCGGCCGCCGCGAGATCGAGGGCCAGACCGCTCAAGTCGGTCATGCGACTCCACCGATGAGGTAGGTCAGCGCCACCGATCCCAGGGCCAGCACGACGGCGAAGGTGGCCAGGTCGGCGACCCGGAACAGCCGCCACTTGGCGATCCGCGTCTCGAGGAGAGCCACGCCCCCCGCCACACCCGACAGCTTAGCCACGAACAGGGCCAACCCGACGCCGAGGGCCAGCACTCCCCAACTCGTGGCGATGCCCCACGGGACCACCAGCGCCCCGAGCAGGGCCGCAAGTTCCGTGAACCGGAGCGCCCGGGTCCATTCCAGGAGGGCCAGCTCCGGGCCGGAGTACTCGAGCACCATCGCCTCATGCACCATGGTGAGTTCGAGGTGGGTCGACGGATTGTCCACGGGGATCCGGCCCCCTTCGGCGATCAGCACCAGGACGAGGGCCGCCCCGGCCAGCAGGAGAGCGGGGGTGAGGTAGGCCCCCCCCTTGCGCAGCGCGAAGGCGACGATGGCATCGGCTTGGGTGGCCCCCGCCGGGGCCCCGAACGCAAAGATCACGACGAGGAACGCGGGTTCCACAAGAGCGCCGATCCACATGTCGCGGCTGGAGCCCATCCCTCCGAAGGCCGTCCCGGCATCGAGTGCGGCGATCGCCCCGAGGAACCTCCCGAGCGCGAAGAGGCCCACGACCACCAGGAGATCCCCCGCGTAGCCCAGCGGAGTCGGGATCAGAATCCACGGGATGAACGGGATCGCCGCCACGGTCGCGGCCCAGGCCAGGGGGGGCGCGAGCCGGGAGACCCAGGAGGAACCGTCGGCGCGGATCGGTTCCTTCCGGAAAAGCTTCGCCAGGTCGCGGTACCCCTGCAGGAGCGGGGGCCCGACGCGCTGCTGCGACTCGGCCTGGATCCGGGCCATCCCGCCCAGAACCAGCGGACTGATGGCCAGCATCAGCGCCACTTGGGCAGCCACCGACCCGGCGGCCGCGAGGAGGGAGGCGGGGTTCATGCGCCCCCGCCCGCAAAGCGGACCAGGACGAGGAGGGTCAACAGCGAGAGGAAAAGGTAGGTGAGATAGGTCCGTATCCGGCCCGACTGGAGCCGGCCTACCTGACGCGCCACCGCGATCCCTGCCCCGACGACCGGGTCATACAGGCGGCGACGGATCGGGTCTCCGATCTCCACCGAGTAGGCTCGGATCCGCCGGAGATCGGCCGGACCGGCGACCGGGCGGTCCTCGTACGCCCTCTGCTCCCGGGGCCGGTAGAATCCCGGCGCCAGCCGGACGATCGACGAACCGTACCCGAGGGCCGTGTAGGCCGTCGCCACCGGGGTCGGCTCCAGACCGCAATCCCAGGCCCGTTCGGTCCGGAACCCTCCGGGGTGAGCCTTTCGGTACAGTCCCCAGGTGAGCCCGACGCCCCCGGCCATCAGGAGGGCAACTAGGCCCAGCACCATCGACGACCCCGCACCCGACGGCAACGTCACGTCGGCCCATCCGGCCAATCCCTCGCCGACCGGCAAGGCGGCGCCCGTCAGTTCGCTCAGCGGGGAGGTCAGCAGTCCCAGCACGATCCCCGGTAGGACCCCGAGGAGAAGGCAGGCCGAAGCCAGGAATGCCACTCCGGCCCGGAGGCTCGGGGGGGGATCCCGCGCCCGGGCCGCGGCCGGGGATCGGGGTCGGGCCAGGAAGGTGACCGCGAAGGCCTTAACGAAGCAGTAGGCGGCAAGGCCCCCGGCGAGGGCAAGGATCGCCGCGGCCAGGGTCAGGACCAGTTCCATCCCCTGGGACCCGGTCGAGAAGGAGGCGAAGAAGGCATGGAACAGGAGCCATTCGCTGACGAATCCGTTGAACGGGGGCAGGGCCGAAATGGCCAGCGCGCCCACCAGGAAGGTCGCCCCCACCACCGGCATCGACCGGATCAGCCCCCCATACTGTTCCATGTCGCGCGAGCCGGCCTCACCCACCACGGCCCCGCCGCCGAGGAACAGCAGGCCCTTGAACAGGGCATGGTTGAGGGTGTGGAACAGGGCGGCCGCCAGCGCCAGGGCGGCCAGGGCCGGGAATCCGGAGTCCCAAAACAGGAGGGCGGTACCGACGGCCAGGAAGATGATTCCCAGGTTCTCAATCGAGTGGAAGGCGAGCAGTTTCTTGAGGTCGTGCTCCGAGATCGCGTAGAGGACCCCCACCAGGACCGAGGCGGCTCCGACCCCCACCACCAGGTACCCCCACCACACCGGGCCTGGTCCCAGGAGGACAAAGCCGGCGAGAACGAACCCGTAGACCCCCATCTTGATCATCACGCCGGACATGAGCGCCGAAACGTTGCTGGGCGCCGCCGGATGGGCCGCCGGTAGCCAACGGTGCAGGGGGACCAGGCCCGCCTTCGTGCCGAATCCTACCAGGAACGCCAGGAACGCCGCGCTGCGGACGGCGGGTGGGAGTTCCGAAGCGGTCGACGCAAGGGCCGTGAAGCTTCCGCTACCGGAGGGCACCGCCAGGATCAGGAAGCCGAACAGGAGGGCGGCGGTGGCGCCGTGGCTCATCAGCAGGTAGGTCTGGCCGGCCCGGCGAGCCCCGGGATCGGTGTGCTCATGGATCACGAGGAAATATGAGAGGAGGGCCATGCCTTCCCAGGCGACGAGGAAGAGGAAGACGGTCCCGGCCGAGACGACTAGGATCAGGCACAGGAAGAATCCGGCCCAGAGAATCGCCACCTCCCCACGGCGCTCCTTCACGTAGCGCTCCAGGTACCCGATCGACGCCACGGAGAGGACCCCGCTCACCAGGCAGACCAGGAGCAGGAAGAAGGCCGACAGACCGGTCTCCTGCACCCCCAGGGCCAGCATCGGGGTCAGGGAGGTGAAGCCCGGGAGCTGGACCCCCCGGGCCGCAAACCCATCCCCCCCGAGGGCCAGGATTGCCTGGGCGCTTCCCACAGCGCCGGCGGCCCCGCAGAGGATCATGACCCATCGGCCGTGGTCCCCCCACGCTCCCAGGCCCACGACAATGCCCCCGGCGAGCACAAGCAGCGTCAGGGCGTAGAGGAGCCACGAAATGGACATTCGAGTTCGAGGGCCCCCGTCGGTGGATTTACACGGGAGGACAGGGACGGGCTATAGGGGAGGCTCCCGTACAACACAGATTATACGTATG
>JBBYJM010000046.1:0-5813 GCA_043196275.1 Thermoplasmata archaeon | reverse complement strand
CGAGCAGAAGCCGCCCGAGGAGGGGTTCCGGTATCCACCGCTCCGACGGTCGCGGGTGTTCCGCGACGAGTGCCGGGAGTTCCTGACGCCCCTGCTACACCGATTGGGGAGACGGAAAGTGATCTCCCAGCCGGTCGCCGAGCTCGTCGGGCGGCTCGATCTACGGGCTCGCGACCCGAACCGGACCCGAGAGCGGTTCCGATAGGGCGGGGTTGGCTAAACCGAAAGCCCATGGTGCCGGGCTACTTCCGGACCACGAACTGGACCTCGCAATGCGCCCAGGCCCGCTGGTCCTTCCAGGGATTCCCGGAGTACACTTCGCGGGGGCCGATCACGGACCGAATCTCCCCGTATTTCTTGCGCCAACGCGTCCAGTCGCTGAGACCGTGGTAGACGACTCGCGAGGCAACCTGGTCGGGGTTGAAGACGACCCTGGCGACGTAGGTCGCGGGGAGGGTCTTGAGCCGGATCCGGCCCTCGGCCTTGGCCCTTCCCTTGATCTCCAGACAGGCCTCCCACCGGCGGCTCCCCCGCTCGAGAAAGACGTAGGTGCCCGTTCGTACTCCCTGGCGCTTCGCCCAATGCTCGAGTTCCTCGAACTCGCTCCGAAGATTGTTCTCCTTCCAGGGGCCTACCCGCACGATCGACGCGACCCGGTAGCTGGGTGCTTTGGTCAGCTCGAAGTCCACCGTCATCTTCCTTCCCTCGGCCTCCGCCGTTTCGGTCGGACGATTCCGCTCGAGGTGATAGTTGCTGAGCCGCCCCTGGGCGGCTCTATAGAAATACCGGCAGCGACGTTGTCCCCGCCATGAGCCTCGTGGAGGGCCACCTCCGCACGACCCATCCGTGCCCTTACCAGGAGGTGTCGATCGAAGTGCCGGGTTCCACGATGCTCCGGTGGTTCGACCCCGGCCGAAGCGTGCTCATTCTCTCGAACCGATCCAGCCGCGGCATACGGAAGCTCATCGCCCTCGTGCACGAGGTCTTCCGCGCCACGGCTCTCGCCCTGGAAGACTCCGAAGCGCTCGCCCTCGTCCCCGACCTCGGTTGGACCGACCCCCGATCGATCGAGGGTCTCGCCGGCCGTTCGGGGGTCTGGATCGTGCCGCCGATCGTCGTCCAGGGCGAGTCCGAGAGCTTTCGGGTTCTGGCACGGGGCCAAGACGAGCTTCGTGCGTTCACGACGAGCTTGCGGCGAACGGGTCCCGTCGAACTGCTCTCATTGAGTTCCCAGGTCGGATTGGACACCTTCCGTGAGCTGCAGTCGACCTCCGCCCACCTGACGGAAGGGATGACCTCCGCTCAGGCACGGTACCTCGTGGCCGCTTGGGACGCCGGACTGTTCGACGTGCCCTCCCGGGTTCGGTGGGGAACCGTTTCGGCCGCCGTCGGACTCTCCCGCTCCACCTTCGGAGAGCACCTCCGAAAGGGTCAGCGTCGCCTCCTCGAGAACTCCATAGCGGCGCTTCGGGCCCACGCCGCAAGGACCCCGGAGAGGGTTCTCCTGCCCCAGCGCCCGGCTCAGCGTTCCACCGGGAAGTCTCCGCTTCGAGGAACCCGCGGAGGTACCCACGGAGCTCTTCGAGCTCACCTCGTAGGGGACGGACGTAGTACGCCACGCCGGAGAATGGGGTAAGATTCGGTCACGGCGCAACCACTGGCCATCCAGACAGTTGGACCCCTCCCAAACGGCTCGCTTCGGTTACCAGCGCGTAGAGCCGGCGAAGGAGGAGGGTGCGCCGGTTACGTCGCTGCGGCAGGGTTGCAAGTGACGGGACTCTGTTCGAGGGGCGGTTCGTCTGACACGGACATGGTGAAGAACTTCGAGAGTTAGGCGCCGACCACAAATTGCGCATGGTCATTGCCGACGCTCTCGACGAGCCGCTCCTCTCCCGCACCGAGGAGCTTTACATCCGAAGCGTTGGCACGGGTAGCGAGACCCTCCGTCACTTCGGGCAGGGCCCCCGATGCGAACGACTGGCCCAGACGGAGAGCCCTGAAGGTGGAGAGCCCCGGCGGGATCGGTCATCCCTAACCGGACCAATCCCTACAGGGTGACCAGGTTCGACTCCACCGTTTGACGATCGCCCGGCGGCGCACAGTGGGCCGTCCGGGTCAGTTCCGCCGGCCCCGTTCCGATTCCAGCAGGGGGAATTTGGTGATCGAGTACTCGGGGACGATCGTCGAGGTGTCGATGACCTCGGGGATCTTGCGGATCGTGTCGGTAACGAAGTCGAGCACCCCGCGCTTTCGGGCGGTCGGATGGTAGAACTCGAGGACCAGGAACACATCCCAGTCCCCGGTCAGGAAGTGCATCTCCTTGACCGGCTCGAGCGCCTGGAGGGTGGCCTGGATCTTGCCGAAGTCGCCCCCCCGCAGCTTGAGGTAGGTGAAGGCCCGGACCACATCGCGGAGCTCGGTCGGCATGATCGCGGCGAGCCGTTCGTCGTTGAACGCCTCGACCCCCTCGAGCCGCTGGCCGTTCGGCCCGATCAGCACCGGAAAGTTCTGGACGTTGCGCAGATGCTCGCTCAAGAGCCGTTCGAGCCGCCCGGTCCGCTCGACATCGACGACCTTGAGCTGGTAGCCGCGCCGCTGGGCGAACTCCTCGACGACCGCGACGCACCGCGCCTGGTCGTCGCTGAGGAAGTAGACGGGGTTGTCCCCGACCGCCTCCCCCGAATCGGCCCCTCGGGTCTCGCCGGTCCCGGTGCTCAGGACCCCGGTGCCGCCCGAGGCCGTGGGCGCGACCGGAGGGCGGTAGAAGGTCGTGACGGCTTTCTTGGATCGGACGTAGAGGGTGAGCTCGCGGGACTCCGGGGGCATGCCGGCAAGAGGGAGGCGGGGCTATTTAATCCATGATGGGCCCCGGCATCGGCCGGCGCCCCCAGGGTGGGGGAAAAAAGGGAGACGGAAAGGGTTGGACTGAACCGCCGAAGCGGGATCAGTAGCGCTTGTAGCCGCCGGAGCGCTCTTGGCCGCCGGAGGAGCCGCCGCCGCCCCCGTACCGGGAGCCGCCGCCGCCACCACCGCCGCCACGGTAGCCACCGCCACCGCCGCCGCGGTACCCGCCGCCACCGCCGCCCCCGAAGGACCGGCGTTCGCTCTCGAACTCCTGCTGGCTCATGTCGAGGGACTGGTTGACCTCAGCCACGGGTTCGGTCGACTTGGTCATGTTCCCGTAGCGCCCGACGTTGAGCCGCATGTGGCCCCGCACCAGGCTGACGTAGCCGTTGTCCACCAGGATGACATCGTCCTTGGCGATCTGGCCGATCTGTTCGTTCCAGAGGGACAGGATGATCGTCGCGGTGTCGTCGCCGATCACCGCTTCGGCCACCTTGCGCGCGTCTCCGTACTTGCCCATGACTTCCTTGGCCTCGCCGACATTCACGACCTTCGCGAGCACGTTCACTTGCTTCGAGCTCGGGGTCAAATCGCGCACTTTCGTTATGGTCTTCTCCATCGGTCGTTCTTCTCCTTCGCGTTTCGCGTCTTCTTTGGGTCGAGGAACGGGTGTCCCCCTCTCGTTTCTCGCAGTTCAACTCGTCGCAAAATTAGGACGGGCGGGCCGCTTGACTCGGGCGAGGTCTTCGGGTTCCTTCGACAAGGTAAGGAAGCCCTCGGTATTTAAGTCCGGGCTCTTCGCGCTAGGCCCTCGCACTCCGGTCCCTAAGCCGCTCAGATCGGCCGGGGCGGCTCGGTGATGATCCGGGACTCGGCCCACTCCCGGACCGACTCCCGGGCCGCGCGCTGGCGCTCGTAGAACGCCTCGATCTTCGGGAGCAGCGCCGACTTGCAGTCGCCGCACAGAAGCGCCCCGGACCGGCAGTTCTCGGTGAGGGTGCGGAACTCCGCATCGGTCTCGGCGAACCGGGTGCGCCAGAGGGCCCAGATCGAGCAGATCTCCGGGATCGCCCCCTCCCTCCGCTGCTCCTCGACGGTCGACCGCCCCCCCGTGAAGGCGTGCCGGATCTTCCGCCGGACGACCGGGAGGGGGTCGTTGAGGAAGAGGACGTTGTCGTCCCGGTGACCGGTCGTCGACATCGCCCCCTCCCCGAGGAGGCCCGGCACCATCCGGCTGTGGAGCAGCGCCGGCTTCGGATACCCCAGCCCCTCGGCGATGTCCCGGGTGACCCGGAAGTGGGGATCCTGGTCGATGCCGCAGGGGATGAGGCACGGAATGCTCCGCCCTTCCGCCCACGACGGATAGAAGCTCGGTGCGGTCTGGAGGGCCGTGTAGAAGACGAGGCCGATGTTGGTGCTCGGCGGGAAGCCGAAGACCGCCTTGACGGTCGAATACGGGATCTTCTGGGCGATCCGGATCGCGAGCGGGTAGAGCGCGGCGATCGACCGGGAGTCGAAGAAGACGTGGGTCCGCTCGGGATCGAAGCCGACCGAGAGGATGTCGTAGAGGTTCTCGAGCCCCCAGCGGACCGTCTCCTCCCGGCTCAACCCCCGGGCCCAGAACTTCTCGTCGTCGGTGATCTGGATGTACATCGGGACGTGGAACTTCTCCTGGATCCACCGGCACAGTTCGAAGGAGACCAGGTGGGAGACATGCAGGGGTCCGCTCGGGCCCCGACCCGAGTACAGGAAGAAGGGGGTACCCTTCTCGTAGAGGTCGAGGAGCTGCCCGAGATCCCGGTGCGAATAGTAGATCCCCCGGGCCAGTCCAGGGGGAAGGTCGCTCCCCGCCAACGAGCGGATCCGGGCCAGGAGATCGGAGGTCAACTCCTGGGTCCCGAACTGGATGCGCAGCCGTTCGTAGTCGATCCGTCCCCGCACCTCGTACGGGGTGACGACAAACTCCTCCTTCTGCTCCCCCACGAACTCCTCCCGGTGCGCCGAGCCCTCCGGTAGACCCGGCCCGCTAAAAGACCACGGTGGCCGACCTCGGCCGCCCGCCGGAGTGGGAGGGCGGCCGGCCCGGCGCATGGGGCCCCGACTTCGCCGTCCTACGAACCGTTAAGTAGGGTACGGTTTTCGGCGCCGCCGTCATGTCCCGCATCCACTCCGGCCACAAGGGGCGCTCCGGTTCCCACCGGCCCTTTCCGGCCCAGAACCCCTCGTGGGTGACCGCCACCCGGGAGGAGATCGTGGAGCAGGCCGTCCGCATGGCCCGTGAGGGCACCTCCGCGGCCCGGACCGGCCAGATTATGCGCGACGTCCATGGGATTCCCTCCACCCGGCTCATCACCGGCCGGCGGCTCACCGTCCTCCTCCGGGAGAACGGGGTCAACCCCGAGATCCCCGAGGATCTCCAGGCGCTCCTGAAGCGCGTTGTCCACCTCCAGCACCACCTGGCCCAGAACCCCAAGGATCTGTCGAACCAGCGGGGCCTGAGCCTCATGGAGTCGCGGATCCGTCGGCTGGCCCGATACTACCGGCAGCACCAGCGTCTACCGGAGACCTGGCGGTACTCTTCCGAGAGCGCCGCGCTCCAGGTGGAGTGATGCCTTCGGGCCCCGAGAGCTTCGTCTCCAATCCCCAGTACGGCGCGGAGTTCTCGAAGGCCCGGGAACTGCTCCTCGCCCACCCCGGCCGCTGGCGCATCATCTACCACTACGACGGCGACGGCATCGCGGCGGCCTCGTCGGCCTTGCGGGCGCTCAGCCGGCTCGGTTACCCGGCCCAGGCGACCCCGCTGCAGGGGGTCGAGCGGTCCCGGATCGATGACCTCCTCAAGGCGACCCGGGGGCCGGTGCTCGTGGTCGACACGGGGGCGAGCTGGCTCGACCGGTTCGCCGAACACCCCCATCCCGTGATCGTCCTCGACCATCACACCTATCCGGGCCACCCCACCCCACCGGCCC
>JBBYJM010000045.1:0-5819 GCA_043196275.1 Thermoplasmata archaeon | reverse complement strand
TTCATCATCACGGTCGTCGAGCTCACCGAAGTGGTCGCCCTGGTCTTCGCCCTCCATGGAGAGACCGGCACGGTCCGCCACGGGGCGCTGGGGGCGGTCTGCGGCGTCGCCCTCGTGGGGGCCGTCGCGGTGCTCGGCGGGACGCTAATCCTCCGGGTGCCGGCGCGCGACCTGCTGATCGCCTCGGCGGTGGTGCTCGCCGCCTTCGGGGTCTTCCTCTTCCGCAGCACCCTCAAGTCGTACCGGCGCGCACGGGCGGCCCGGGCGAACCCCTCGGCCCCGACCCCGGGCGGACGGACCGTCCAGTTCGCGGGCGGCTTCACCGTCGGGGTCGTCGAGACGATCGAGGCGGTGATCGTCCTCCTCCCGATCGCCGCCGCCGGGCAGGCGACCGCCGCGGTGGTCGGGGCGGTGGCGGCCGGGGTGCTGCTGGTCGCGATCGCCCTCGCCGTCCACGAGCAGATCCGCCGGATCAAGGTTCCCTGGCTCAAGTGGGGGGCCACCTCGCTCCTCTTCTCCTTCGCCGTCTTCTGGGCCGGCGAGGCGGCGGGCGTCGCCTGGCCCTACGGGGATCTGTCGCTGCTCGGCCTCTTCGTCGTCGCCCTCGGGCTGGTCCGTCTCGGCATCGCCGGGTTCCTGGGACCCGAGAGCACCCCGAACCCGCCCTCCCCCGCGAGGTAATCGAGCACGAGCCGGCCCTCGGCCCGCCGGAGGATCTTGCCGAGCGCCGGGGCGCTGCGGCCGGTGAGCGGCGCGAGCCGGCTCAGCGAGATCCGCCGGGGGATCGCGTAGTAGCCGAGCACGGCCGCCCGGGCGAGGAGCTCCTCCTGGAGGGGGGTGAGCCCGGGCGGGGCCGGGTGGGCCGGGCGGGCGGAGGTCCGGAGGACCCGGACCGGTAGACCGGCCCTTTGGAGCCACCCGAGCACCCGGCGCAGCGGCGCCTCCTCCCCGTAGAAGGAGGCGACGGTCCGGTCCGGACCGATCCGGAACGGGGCGATCGGGGCGATCTGGCCCCGGGCCAGCTCGACCAGCTGCCGGAGGAGCTCGGGGTTCCGCTGCTGGACCAGGACGATGTACTCCCGGGCCGCCGGGCGCCGCTCGACGAGTTCGAACCGCTCGAGCCCGTAGGTCTTGAGGAGCCGGGCCGACTCCCGCTCGAGCTGGGCGGCCGGCCTCAGCGGGCCGCGCCGACGGATCCTCAGGAGCTGGACCCGGCGCCCCCGCTCGAGCCTCAGGGTCTCCAGGAGCTCGACCTCGGAGTACTTCTCGAAGAAGCCTTCAGGCAGGAGGCCGAGCCGGGTGAGCTCCGCGGAGGGGATCTCGAGCGTGACGGTCGGCACGGCCGGCCGACGGCGGGGGTTGCACTTGAACCTTCGGCCGCTCGGCGGGTTAAATACCGAGCCCGGCTCGCGTTAAGGATGCCGTTCCGGTCGCTCGGGGAGTTCCTCGACGCCCTCGACGCCCGGGGGGATCTGATCCGGGTCCGCACCCCGATCTCCCGGGACCTCGAGATCGCCGAGGTGACGCAACGGGTGATCGCCGCCCGGGGCCCGGCGCTCCTCTTCGAGCAGGTAAAGGGGGCCACGATGCCGGTCGTCACCAACCTGCTCGGCACCGCGGACCGGATCGCCTTCGGCATCGGGGATCCCGGGCTCGACGCGACGGCGGCCCGGATCGCGAAGCTGACCAGGCTCAAGCCGCCGGCCGGGCTTGTCGGGGCGCTCAAGGACCTCGGCGGGACGATCGAGCTCCTCGGGCAGCTCCGGTCCCTCGCTCCCAAGCGGGTGAGTTCGGCGCCGGTGCAGGAGGTCGAGGAGCCCACGGTCGACCTCGACCGGCTGCCGATCCTGCGCTGCTGGCCGAAGGACGGGGGGCGGACCGTCACCTTCCCGATCGTGATCACCTCCGACCCCGAGACCGGGGAGCCCCACACGGGGATCTACCGGCTCCAGCAGTACGGCCCCGATACCCTGGGCTTCCATGTCCAGCGGCACCGCATCGGGGCGCACAACCTGGAGAAGTGGAAGGCCCGGGGCGAGCGGATGCCGGTGGCGATCGCCCTCGGTGCCGATCCGGCGACGCTCCTCTCGGGCCTCGCCCCGATCCCCGAAGGAATCTCCAACTTCGTCTTCGCCGGATTCCTCCGGGGTGCCCCGGTCGAGATGGTCCGGGCCCGGTCGGTCGATCTCGAGGTGCCGGCCCAGGCGGAGATCGTGCTCGAGGGGTACGTCGACCCGGCCGAGCGCCGGATCGAGGGGCCGTTCGGCGACCACACCGGCTACTACTCGGCACCCGAGCCGTTCCCGGTCCTCCACGTGACCCGGGTCACCCGCCGGGCCGCCCCGGTCTACCTCGGCACCGTCACCGGTAAACCCCCGACCGAGGATTCGGTCCTCGGGAAGGCGGTCGAGCGGATCTTCCTGCCGGTGATCCGGATGGTCCTTCCGGAGGTCGTCGACATGAACCTGCCCGAGGAGGGGCTGTTCATCAATGTCGGCATCGTCTCGATCCGCAAGCTCTACCCCCACCACCCCCGCAAGGTGATGCACGCCCTCTGGGGGCTCGGCCAGATGATGTTCGTCCGCTACCTCATCGTGGTCGACGCCGACGTAGACGTCCACAACCTCCGCGAGGTGCTCTACCGGGTCGGCCTGCAGGCCGATCCGGGAGAGGACCTGGAGCTCGCCGAGGGGCCGGTCGACCAGCTCTCGATCTCGAACCCGATCCCGCTCCGCGGCGGCAAGGTCGGGATCGACGCGACCAAGAAGAGCGCCGACGACGGCTTTCCGCGTCCCTGGCCGGAGGAGATCGCGAGCGACCCGGAGGCGGCCCGGGCGGCGGCCCGGATCCTCGCGAGCGACCCCGGGCTCGCCCGGCTGGGGCTGCGGCCCCGCCCGTGACCGACGCGCCGTCGCCCCCCCGGGGGCCGATGACCGAGTTCGCCCGGTTCCTGGAGCTCCAGAACCTCGGGCTCAACCTCTCCTTCGCCCTCGCGTTCGTGCTGCTCGCGGCGCGCGGCTGGCCCCCGCTCGTGCCGCTCCTCCTGATCGTGGTCGCCTTCGTCGCCGCCCGCAATGCGGGCCACAGCTTCAACCGCTTGGTCGACCGGTTCCAGGACGCCGCCAACCCCCGGACCCGGCACCGGGCGCTCGTCACCGGCCGCTACTCACCGGCGTTCGCGCTGGCGGTCACCGGAGTCTCGGGCGCGGTGCTGATCGTCGCAGCCTACCTCCTCAACCCGCTCGCCTTCCTGCTCTCGCCGGTCGCGCTCGCCGCGATCCTCGGCTACAGCTACACGAAGCCCCGGACCGCCGCGACGACCGCCTACCTCGGACTGGTCGAGGCGATCCCCCCGGTGGCGATCTACATCGCGCTCACCGGCACCCTTCCCTGGGTCGCGCTCCTGGCCGCCGGCGCCCTCCTGCTCTGGGGCACCGCCTTCGAGACGGTCCATAGCCTCGGGGACATCGAGAGCGACCGGGCGCTCCATCTCCAGTCGCTTCCGCTCCGGATCGGAGTCCCGGCCTCGGTCCGGCTGGTCCCGATCCTCCACGGCGCGGCGCTCGCCCTCCTCGCCGTCTTCGGCGGGTGGCTCGGCCTTTCCTGGCCGTACTTCGCGGGGCTCGCCGCGATGGCCGTGGTCGCCGGGATCACCGACATGGGGCTCGCCCGGGACCCCACCCACGCCCGGACGCCTTTCCAGCGCCACTTCCTGATGGGGCTCCTCTTCCTCGCCGGGGTCGCGGCCGCGCTCTTGGTGGTGAAGTGACCGGATCCGCCCCTGTAAGAGGGGGCGTTAACCCGATCCCACCCGCCCTTCCCTGGGTCGGGAAGGGGAAGGCAACAGGTTTTCCCTCCGCCGGCTCCCCCCGATCGGGGAAGACCGTGCGTACCGGGGTCGAAGCGATGCAGGGGTTGGCCCTCCTCGGGTCGGCCCGAATGGGTCCGTGGATCTGGAAGACCCCGATGCTTTTGGAGAGCTGGATCCCGGGGGACCCCCCCGGGGAGCCTACGGCGACGACCCTTCGGGAGGGGCTGGCCCCGGGATCGGGGCTGCGGCGGGTGGAACTCCACAACGCGGGCCAGACCTGGAGCCTCGACCTGCGGATCTCGGCTCCCGAGATTGCTGGACCGACTCCGTTCTACCGCGCGGAGGAGGAGGTGCTGGTGGTCCACGGCCCACTCTCAAGCGATACGGGTCCTTCCCCGGACGGCCCGGCCCCGGAACTGGTGATCCTCTCCAATGCGCGGAGCCTCTGGGCCGACGGCGAGCCGTTCATCGAGACGATCGCCGCGATCCGATCGATCTGGGGCGGAGGGCCGCTCCTCTGGGCGCCCCGGATCGCTCTCCCCCACCGACTGCCTCTGCTGGCCTACCTGGGGATCGATCTGCTCGATACCACTGAGGGCCGGCTCCTCGCGGTTTCGGGACTCAAGATGGATGAGACCTTGGGTCTGCGACCGCTCGACCGCGCACCTCACCAGGACTCCCCAACAGCTGCCGAACTGGCGGAGATCCAGGAGGGCTATGCCTCGGCCCTGGCGCAGACCCGAGAAGCCCTAGGTGCAGGCCTCCTGCGGGAGTTGGTCGAAGCCCGGCTCGTCGCCGAGCCCACCCTCGGCGAGATGCTCCGCTACGCCGACCGCATCCTGGGGGCCCAGCTGGAGGAGCGGACCCCTGTAGTTGGCCAGGGCATCCACCGGTACGTCATCGCCGAGTCCCATCGGCGGCCGGAGATGGTTCGGTTCCATTCCCGCCTCAAGGAGCGCTACCGCCCCCCACCGTCGAAGGAGATCCTCCTGCTGGTTCCCTGCAGTCGGACCAAGCCGTACCGGCTGAGCCCTAGCCACCGACGTTTGGCGGCGGCCATGGAGGGGGTTCAGCCGGCGGAACGGATCCACTGGGTCTCGGTGAGCTCCCCCATCGGGCTCGTTCCGGCCGAGCTGGAGGACGTCTACCCCGCGCGTCACTACGACATCCCCGTCACCGGCGAGTGGGTGGAGAGCGAGCGGAGGATCGTCCAGGAGGGGTTCGATCACCTGGTCGCCACGGGCCGCTACAGGGCCTGCGTGGCCCATCTCGATCCGTCCGAGTACGGCTTCCTTGCCACAGACCGACCGAACGCTCCCCCAGTCGAATGGACCGTGATGGACGGACGGACGACTTCCCCGGACTCCCTTCGGACACTGCGCGCCTCGGTGGAGAGGGCCCTAGCGGGCAGCGCTCCGGTTCCCCGAGGTCCGCTCACAGTCGTGCGGGAGGAACTCCACGAGATTGCGGCGGTTCAGTTCGGCCGCCCGGCCGCCGATCGACTGTTCGCCGATCCGCTGAGGCTGCACGGACGGCCGTGGTTTCAGCGGCTCAGCGACGGAAAGGGGACTGATCTCGCGACCTGGCGCGAGGAGCGGGGGCTCTTCCAGCTCACGGTCCGAGGGGCCGAACGGCTGCATACCGCTCCGACCCTGGAGGTCGAGATCGCCTCGGAGGTCCGGCTTTCGGGTGACCTCTTCACTCCCGGGGTCGTCCGCGCCGACCCATCGATCCGGGTGGGGGACGCGGTCGTCCTTACCCGAGAAGGGAAGGTCGTGGCCGTGGGCGAGGCCGCACTACCTGGTCGGCTCATGACCGAACTGACCCGGGGGCTGGCCGTCCAAGTACGTCATCATGCCACATTGGTAGACTCTGAGGGTCCCCAAGTCAAGGGCCGGTCGTCTAGCGGTTAGGACGTCGCGCTTACAACGCGGAGATCGGCGGTTCGAATCCGCCCCGGCCCACGGCGCTCGAGCGTTTTTTGGTGCGCAGGCCGGTACGCGGGATC
>JBBYJM010000044.1:0-5832 GCA_043196275.1 Thermoplasmata archaeon | reverse complement strand
GGGAACCGGTTCACATGCACGTCGGTCACGTTCATGAAGACCGAGATCCGCCAGAGCTCCCCTTCGCGATCGACCGCCCGGATCCGCCCGTCGGCGGCCGAGACGACCCCCTCGCCGGGCACCCGCTCGGGGTCGCGGAAGAAGATCGCGAGACCGATCGCGACCAGGGCAAAGCCCGCCGAAAGCCCCCACAGGCCGTCGCGGACCGCGCCGAACGGGTACGCTCCGGCGCCGACCAGGGCCAACAGGAAGGCCAAGGCGGCGGTAAAGGCGATCGGCCGGCCCGCTCCCGGCGCGAACACGGCCCGCTAGCTCGTCAGGACAATCTCGATATTGACGCCGTCGGGGACCTGGATCCGCATCACCTGACGGAGGGCCCGCTCGTCGGCCCCGATGTCGATGAGCCGCTTGTGGATCCGCATCTCCCAGTGGTCGATCGTGCTGGAGCCGCCACCGTCCGGGCCCTTGCGGACCGCGACCTTGAGCCGCTTCGTCGGGAGGGGGATCGGCCCGCTGATGAAGACCCCGGTCTTCTGCGAAATCTCCCGGATCTGCTTGCAGATCGAGTCGACCTTGCCGGAGTCGGTGCCGGTGAGCGAGATGCGGGCCTTCTGAACCATCGATGGGCTCTCCCCTGGATCGAGCTCCGGTCGGTCTCCGGTCCTATTCGCGCTTCTTGACGTCGACCACGACGCCGGCCGCGACCGTCTGACCCATGTCCCGGATCGCAAACCGCCCGAGCTGGGGGAACTCTTTGTACTTCTCGAGCACCAAGGGACGGCGCGGGGTGATCTTGACGACCGCCGCATCCCCGGTCTTGAGGGTCTGGGGGTTCTCCTCCGCGACCTGGCCGGTCTTGGGGTCGAGCCGCTTCAAAAGCTCCGTGAATTCGCACGCGACCTGGGCGGTATGGCAGTGGAAGACAGGGGTGTATCCGGCCGTGATGACGCTCGGATGGTTGAGCACCTGGATGTTGGCGGTGAAGCTCTCGACCACGGTCGGCGGGCTGGAGACCGGGCCGGCGACGTCGCCGCGCCGGATGTCGTTCTTGTCGATCCCGCGCACGTTGAATCCCACGTTGTCGCCGGGGCCGGCCTCGGTGACCTGCTCGTGGTGCATCTCGATCGACTTGACTTCACCCGACTTCCCGCTGGGGAGGAAGATGATCTTGTCGCCGATCTTCATCATTCCGGTCTCGACCCGACCGACCGGGACGGTCCCGATGCCGGTGATGGTGTAGACGTCCTGCACGGGCAGCCGAAGGGGCTTCGTCGTGGGCTTCTCGGGGACCTTGAGGTTGTCGAGCGCCTGGAGGAGGGTCGGGCCCTTGTACCACGGGGTGTTGGGGCTCGGCTTGTTGATGTTGTCGTCCTTGAACGCCGAGATCGGGACGAAGACCACCTGCTCGGCGACCTTGAAGCCGACGTTCTTCAGGAGCTTGGTCAGCTCCTCGACGACCTCCTTGAACTTCGCCTCGGAGTACTTGACCTCCTGGCGGTCCATCTTGTTGATGGCGCAGATGAGCTGGGTAACCCCGAGCGTCCGGGAGAGGAAGATGTGCTCCCGGGTCTGCTCCTGGACCCCGTCGGCGGCCGAGCAGACCAGAACGGCCGCATCGGCCTGGCTGGTCCCGGTGATCATGTTCTTGACGAAATCGCGGTGGCCGGGCGCGTCGATGATGGTGAAGTAGTACTTCTGCGTGTCAAAGCGCCGGTGGGCGATGTCGATCGTGACCCCGCGTTCGCGCTCCTCCTTGAGGTCGTCCATGACCCAGGCGAACTCGAACGTCGCCTTGCCCTTCGCCTCGGCCTCTGCCCGGAACTTGTCGATTTCTTCCTGGCGGATGTACCCGGTGTCCAGAAGGAGGCGACCGACGGTCGTCGACTTGCCGTGATCCACGTGGCCGATGAAGACGATGTTAAGGTGGGGCTTCTGTGCCATGCTGCCGGCTCCGGGCGCGCCCAAAAGGTCCCCCTATTTAGGCGTTGTCCAACCGGCCCGCACCGGGGGTTACGTGCCGCTCGGGAGCGAAGGCGGTCGACGATCCCTCGGCGGCCGGGTCCCGGCCGTTAGCTGATAAACCTTCCCCACATGGGGCCCCCTCCGACGGGCCCGCCCCGCCGGTATCGGATCGATGACCGCAACCCCCTCCGCCCTTCCGTCCCCCCGAAGTGTCGCCTCCAGCCGGGCCACCATGGACCGGCTCATCGTGCCGTCGGACGTCAACTTCCACGGCAACGCCTTCGGAGGCAAAATCCTCGCCGATGTCGATCAGGTCGCCTACATCACCGCCTCTCGGCACGCCAAGACCACCTGCGTCACGGCGTCGTTCGATCGGGCCGACTTCGTGGCCCCCGTCCATGTCGGGGACCTCGTGCGGTTCGATGCCCGGATCACCTGCGTCGGGCGGAGCTCGATGGAGGTCTGGGTCCAGGTCGATGCCGAGCCGGCGGAGGGCGGGGCCGCGCGTCGGGTGCTCGAAGCGTACGTGACGATGGTCGCCCTCGACGTCGACAACCGGCCGGTCCCGGTCCCGCCGCTGGCGCTGGAGAGCGAGGAGGAGAAGCGCCGCTACACGGAGGGGCTGGCCCGGATGGCCGCACGGCGCCGGTCCGCGAAGGAGGCCCGTCCATGATCTGCGAGATGTGCGGCGCCGACATGGACCGGGGGATCCGGATCCGGCTCGAACGTTCGGTCCTATCGGTCTGCCCGAAGTGCGCGAAGTTCGGCCAGCCGGTCGACCCTCCCCCCACGGCGCCCCCGCGATTGGGGATCGCTCCGGCGCCGATGGGCCGGGGCCGCCCGAGCCTGTCCGGTCGCCGGCTGGCCGAGCGGGACGTCTTCAGCGAGATGCCCGAGCTCGAGTTGGCGGGCGACTGGGCACGTCGGATCCGCGTCGCCCGGGAGGCCCTGGGGTGGACCCCCGAGGATCTCGGTCGGAAGCTCAACGAGAAGAAGTCGGTGGTCCTGAAGCTCGAATCGGGGGGGTTCCGGCCGCCCGACGCCCTCGTGGGGAAGCTCGAGCGGCTCCTCAAAGTACGGCTGCGGGACGTCAGCGTCGAGTCGACCGACGGGCCGTAAGCTTGGGGGCCCAGGGGCGGGCCGCCGATGGGCGGGGTAGGCGTTCGGGGGCGAGCAGCAACTCCAGGATCGCCTTCTCCGCATGGAGTCGGTTCTCCGCTTCATCCCACGCGGCTGAGCGGGCCCCGTCCAGCACCTCGTCGGTGATCTCCTGGCCCCGGTGGGCCGGAAGGTCGTGGAGCACGAAGGCCGTCGGCTTGGCCCGGGCGAGGAGCTCGGCGTTGATCTGGAAGCCCCGGAACGCCTTCTCCCGCTTGGCGGTCTCCGCCTCGTCGCCCATCGAGACCCAGACGTCGGTGTACAGGGCATCGGCGCCCTCGGCAGCGGCGGCCGGGTCGTCGGTGAAGGTGAGTCCGGCGCCGCGGGGCTGACCGTACTCCCGGGCGAGGGTGACGATCTCGGGGAGGGGTCGGTAGTTCTCCGGGGTCGCACACACCAGGTCGAGACCGACGAGGGCGGCCCCGAGCATGAGCGAGTGGAGCACATTGTTGCCGTCACCGATCCAGGCGAGCCGTCGACCCTTGAAGGATCCCTTCCACCGCTCGGAGAGGGTCAGGAGATCGGCGACGATCTGGGTCGGGTGCTCCCGATCGTCCAGGGCGTTGATGACCGGGACGGTCGCACTGCGGGCGAGTTCCAGGACGCTGTCGTGGCGGAAGGCCCGATAGACGATCGCGTCGACGTACCGGGAGAGGACCCGTGCGGTGTCGCCGATCGTCTCCCCCCGGCCGAGCTGCATCTCCTTGGGAGAGTAGTAGATGGCGTCGCCCCGGAGATCGTGGATGCCGCCCTCGAAGGAGGTGCGGGTCCGGGTCGACGGCTTCTCGAAGATGAGGGCGATGTTCCGGCCGCTGAGGCTCGGGCGGAGCCGGGCGCGCCGACGCTGCGCCTTCAGGCGGGCGGCGTGCTCGATGAGCCGCCCCAGGTCCGACGCGAGGTCCTGGATCGAGAGAAAGTGCCGGGGGGTCGCCGTCCGCGGGGCCACGGCCGCCGAACGTCCCGCCGCTTATAGGATTGCGGGCGTCGCGGACCCGGGACGGCTCGCCCGGTCCCGGGCCAGGCTCCGGCACCGAGGGCAGTCGACAGTCCGCTCCCGCACGGAACTAATTCCCGGACTCCAGAGCCGCTCCCCGTTCGACAAAGCCTATGAAGCCCCCCTCCTTGGGGCGGCAGGTTCGATCATGCCGGCACGTTCCCGGAACCGGACGCCGCGCCGCCCGACCCGCCGAAAGAATGCCCGCCCCGCATCTTCGGGGAGTCGGGGGCGGAAGGTCTACATGGTTACCGGGGGGCTCACGAAGTTCGCCAAGGCCCATCCGGCGATGGACTTCCGGCTCATGGTCCGGCGGGCCTACGACTACGCCCTCAAGGGGATTCCGAACCTGACCAAGGACCGGATCGACGGGACCCGGATCTCCTATTTCTCCGACCACTTCACCCGCCAACTCAAGGCCGCGAGCATGGTCCAGGACTACCTGGGGATGAACCCCAAGGGATCGGTCCGGATCGAATGGGGCGGCGCCACGGGCGGCGAGTGCTTCCAGGCCGGCTACGAGGCGGTCGCGAGCGGGCGGATGGACGTCTGCCTCGCCGCGGGATTCGAGACGATGAGCCGGGTCGCGACGTGGAAGGGCAACGAGTTCATCGCGCTCGCCTCCGACACCAACTACGACTTCCCGCTCGGAGGCTTCTACACCGGTTACTACGCTCTCATGGTGATCCGGCACATCTACGAATACATCCGCCGCACCAAATTCGCCGGCATCACGGACGAGCGGGAGGCGCAGCGCCGGGCGATCGCCGAGGGTCAGCGGATCATGAGCAAGGTCTCGGTCAAGAACCATCTCAACGCCCTGCACAACCCCTACGCCCAGTACCCGAAGCGGCTCAGCGTCGAGGATGTCCTCCGCTCGGAGATGATCAGTTATCCGCTCACCCGCGAGCAGATCTGCACGATGAGCGACGGGGCCGCCGTCGCGATCTTCTGCGACGAGACCCGGGCCCGGGAGTTTACCGACAAGCCGATCCGGGTCATCGGCGTAGGTACCGGGACCGACACGATGCGGCTCGCCGACCGGCCGTTCGGGAAGGTCCCGCTGATGCCCCGGGAGAAGCCGTCCGATTACGCCGATCTCAAGTATCCGGGGGTCCACTCCTTCCGCGCGGGCCGGGCCGCCGGGATCGAGGCGTACCGCATGGCGGGGATCACCAACCCGAACCGGGAGCTCGACTTCATCGAGCTCCACGACGCCTACGCCTCCAGCGAGATCCAGACCTACGAGGATCTCGGGCTGTGCAAGTACGGTGAGGGGTACGACTTTGTGGAGCGGGGCGATCCGTTCCTCAAGAAGGTCGACTACGGGTTCCCGGTACCGAACGCCGGAGCCATTCCGGTCAACCCCTCCGGAGGGCTCATCGCCTGCGGTCACCCGGTCGGGGCGACCGGGCTCATGCAGGGGGTCTTTGCCTTCTGGCAGCTCCAGGGGACGATCCGCAAGCACTTCGGGGACGGGGCGCTCCAGATCCCCAACGCCCACCGCGGCGCGATCCACAGCCATGCGGGCACCGGGTCCGCAGTGACCGTCTCGATCCTCGAACGGGGGTTCCGGCCGTGACCGCCCGTCCCCCGGTCTACGAGAAGTTCCGGGAGGTCCAGGAGGAGTTGGAACGCAGCGGGGCCGCGATCTTCCGCGACCACGATGGGGTCGAGAGCCTCGTGATTCGGAGCCCGTACTCGATCAACTACATCCA
>JBBYJM010000043.1:0-5844 GCA_043196275.1 Thermoplasmata archaeon | reverse complement strand
CGGTCGTGAGTGTCAATGGCGATGTCCAGGGGCGGGGCCGGGAGGAAGGGGCGGATCTGGCGACGGAGGGCGAGGGTGATGGCACGTTGGGTCTCCCCGAGAGCGAGGTGCTCGAAGACCCATCGAGCCGTCCGATCGGAGCGGCCGCGACGGCACTGGGTGCGAGCGGCGTGGACGGAGGAGCGCGTGGCGGCCGCCCGAAGGAGGAGGTCGGCGCTGTCGCGGAGGGTGGCGGGGCGGAAGGCTCGGGTGAGGGCGCTCTTCAGGAAGGGGTGGAGCCAGATCAGCGCGGCCGAGCGGACCTATCGGTCCGAGAGGATCCGAGGTCTCCTGTGGGTCGGTGGGCATTTCTGTCGGAGGCGAGCTCCCTTCGCTGCGGTCGCCAGACCGCCGCCGCGGCGGGTAGGCGACACACCGACTCGTCCGCGGTGTCCCCTTCTTCAAGGTCAAACTCCAGAGGAAAGGTCGGGGCGCGAGAGCATTCCGAGAACTCGTCACCTCACGTCAGGCGGCCGGTTGCCAATTACTGGACTTACTTACCCGGTTCCCTGCAGACCTCTACCTCTGCACCAATGCTCATAGCCGACGCTGAACGCAGGTAAGGCAGTGGGCTCCCCCGTATCCCCCCGTTATCTCCTCCAAGGGTAAACTACGGACCGCGACCCCCGCGGAGCGGAGCGCTGGATGCCGGGGAAAGACTGCCCCTGAGGTGCGAAGCTCGTCCAACTCGCGCTTGGCGGTTCGGTAGAGCCGCCCATACCGGCTTGGGCGGCGTCTGGCCCCTTGAGCCAAGTGGGCGAGCACGCGGTCAGCGGTGCGCCCCACATCTACAGCAACGATATGGTGGTCCCGGGTGGTTAGGAAGTTCGAGGCATAGCTCATCTGCTCGATGGTCGAGATGGGGACGACCTCGATTCCCTTACGCTGGAGGTAGCGGAAGAGGGTTGTTCGGCCTTCGGCTCGCAGCATCCGGGACCCCTGGCGGCGGTACACCTGTGTTCGGGCTACTTTGAGGAGAAGTTCGGACCCCACGGCCACATCGTGGCCGGCGAGATTCACGTAGGTATCCAGGTGCATGTTGATCATCGGATCCCGGTCCCCCGGCGGGAGGAGGGGGTGGCTTGGCTGCTCCACGACCGCGATCTCTTCGTATCCGAGCGGCATCCGGAGGATCTGCCGAACTGCCGACCAGTTGGTCCGGTCCCCGACGCCGAGAAGCGCCCACTCCCCTCCCGGGATGAAATCCCCGCCCTCGAAGGTGCCTGGGGCCTTGACCTCGCCAACGATCGGGGCCCGGGCCCCGCGAAGGACCGTACCCGTGATCCAGGATTCGAGCCGTCGCTGAGGCTTGGCCATCCGGCCCAGAATGAATCCCCTCCGAGTGAGGGCCTGCTGGTCCCTCATGTAGCAGAGGTTGGCGAGCGGGGTGTGGAGGGCCACCTGCGGAGCGATGCCCCGGAATCCCGCCCGCCGATCGAGCCGGATCGACGGCTGGAGCAGTAGGATCTGGAAGAGCGTCTCAGCGTCGAACTCCCGCAGGTTCTGGCGGAGCGTCTCCCGGGACCGCCGGACCATTTCGGCCGGCCCCGTGTACCGCACGATCCTCGGGATCTGGGCCCGCACCTTCCGGGCGAATTTGGGATCGCGTTCCGCGACCTCCAGCGCCAGCTGCTGGAGGGTGCGGACCTTGACGCCCTCCTCCTCCAGCGCCGACTGGAGTTGACGGTGTTCCCGGACGGCCTCGGTGAACGAAAAGGCCCTCTCGTAGAGGAAGGCATACGGCTGGAGGAGGCCGAAGACCATCTCGATCCCGGGCCGATGGATCATCACCTCACGGAGTGGAGACCACTCGGCGTCGGCCGAGGCGCCGGCCAGGACGCCCACCCCGGTTTCCGCACCGCGCGATCGACTGGATTGGGCCGACACCGATCTCATGCCCCGGAAAGGGGGGGTCGCCCAAACCGCTTGCGGGACCTCCCCTCGGGCGGGTTCGAACCTACAGCCTTCGGAGCCCGGTCCACGCCCGGATCGGCGGAAGTTCTCTGCCGGGGTTCGAGCGATATCCAGCAGCGGGTTCCCTCGAACCCGGAGTGCTGCCACAGCTCCTCGGGGGAGCGGGTAGACGGCTTTGGGACCGTGCGGAGGGGATTGAGCAGGTAGGCTCCCCTTGGGCCCTCCCAGCAGCCCACCCAGTGGGGATCCGACCGATTGGAGCCCTTGGGACCCCGTACTTCCACGAGCAGCAGCCCGCTGCCTTCGCAAGGCACCGGCCCGGACCGGGCCAGGATCCCCCGCCGCCACCCGTCCTGTATCCAGGCGGTCTCGATCCGAAGATAGTCGCTTCTCCGGAGCAGGCCATGCTGGGAGTGGATGTGGCTCCACAGCCACGGGCGGGGGCCCTCCCAGACCAACCGGGCCCGCAGGCCTCTTCGCTCGGCGGCGAGCGCCAGGCCCAGGGGGTGTGATCCGGGGCAGGCCACGGCGGTCGACTCTCTCCAGAGTTCGATCTCTTGGAGATTCCCTTCACCCCTGGGAACTTCGGTCCCGCATGAGGCCAGGACACTGAGCAGAGCGGCGGGCCCGCACGTGAACGGCAGGGTTTGGCGGACGAGGAGGGGATGTTGCGGCCGTGGACTCCGATGGGCCAGGGAGGGTCCGGATCGGGATCGCGTCGGCATGCTCTCTTCAACCCCCCCCATCACTCAGATGCCGACTGGACGGATAACACGGTGGCCGGCCGGTGTCACCCGAGCCCTTCTCCTATGCCGGGACTCCCCGGGGTCCGGTTGACTTATTCTGGCATCGACGCCTTGGTCCGGTATGCCCGGACCGATACCGATGTCCGCCCCCGACCTGATCGGGCCGGTCTCGATCGTCAACTGGCCCACCTCGGGGCCGTCCCAGCGCCGCAAGGGTCCGACCCTTCCCTTCCGCCATGCCCTGCTGGAGATCCAACTCCAGTCCCCGACAGTCCAGGCGCCGAAGAACGCGCTCCTGAGGGGTCTCGAGAAGGCGCTGCACGCCCAGCCGGTGGTCGAATCCGGCGTATTCGGGCGCCGGGTGGTCGCCGCCCTGCACGGGCTTTCCGCCAAGGGGTTCCGCTCGGTGGTCCACTGGGAGACCCACCCCGCCGAGCGGATCGGAGCTCCCGAGTCGGGGGACGAGCCGGTCTCCACCCTCCTGGCCGCCCTTGCCCAGGATGGGGGCAAGGGGTTGGCTGGGGCCACGACGTTCCGGGCCGTCCTGGCCGATACGCAGGGCAACCGGGCCGACATCACCCTACGAAGGGTCCACCGGGAGGGCCGGCCGGGGATCCTTCTGGAACTGACCGGGGCGATCCCGCCCGAGGCGCTGCACGGGGTCGTCGGGGCGCTCGCCGAGCGTCTCCCCCTCAAGTCGTCCCACCTGGTCCGGTACGCCTACGGCAGCCCGAACGCCCGGCGCCGGTAGCCCGGGGCCGACCGGACACCGCTAACGGTTGGGCGCTCGCCGGCCCGGAGGACTGCCGACGGGGGGCTCGGTCGCGCAGGCGTAGATCCGGCGACGGTAGTCGTGGGGATCGGGTTGGTTTCTCAGGAACTGTCCCCGGACCAGGGAGCGGAGGGCGTACTGGACCGTCCGGCGCTTGAGGCCGGTGACCGACAGGAGCTTACCTTGGTCCATCGGCCCGTAGGTCCTCAGCATGTGATAGAGGAACCGGGCCGCGGGGGAGAGCCGGGCGTCCGGAAGCGGAGGCGCGACCCCGAAGGTGTCGCCGCGGAGACCCTGGCGCTGCGTCTCCAGCGCGGCGACGCTGGTCATCGCGACGTTCCCGAGGTTGACCCGGGGGCCGAGCCTCAGGATCATCTCGGTCTGCTGGATCTCGTGCGGGGCCTCGAACATCAACTTGAGCGGCGGGGCCTCGGCGATCAGCCGGTCGACCCAGTCCCACTTGATCGCGCCGGCGTCATCGTAGATCTCGACCGACCTTCCGCTCTCCCGGCCCTCGACGATGAGGAGGTCGGGGCTCCACTCCTGGGCAACCGAGAACCGCTCGACGGTCTCTTCGAGGCTCAACTGGTTGTGGCTGCTCTTCCGGCCGACCTCCCAGTGGAGCCTTAGTTCGTGGGAACGGGCGAACTCGACGATCTCCCGCTGGACCCGCCTCGGGATGTCGATCACCCCTTCGCTGAGCTCCAGGGTATCGAAGCCGGCCCGCACGATCCGCTCCAGCAGCTCGATCGTCCGGCCTTTCGCCACCGCCATCTCGAGGAGCGTTCCCCCATGGGAGACCGAGATCCCGCTCGCCCGGTACCGGGCGACCCGTGCCCGTACGGCCGCTTCGTCGACGAGCGCGGGGATCCCCCAGCCGATCTTCACGACATCCACATACTCGGCGAGCGGCCCGGTAAGTTCGCCGGGATCGTTCGCCCAGCGGTCGAGCACCATCGTGAGGCCGTCGGTCCGGGGCTTGGGACGACCGGCCCCCAGAAGCGGCTCGGCAAACCTCGGCGCCATACCTAATTTTAGACTTCATGGACTAATATAGATACCGTTTTTTGCGCCTATTTATCGAAAACCACACCAAAACAAAGGTAGAACATCGTCCGAGGGTTTTGGCCTTGTTCATGGTCGAACCGCCGGAAGGGATCGCGAAGGCGAGCGCATCGGAGATCGTCGACTGGGCCACCCAGAGCTTCGGCTCGGGCGCCGCCTTCGCCTGCAGCTTCGGCGCCGAGGACATGGTGCTTCTCGATCTGATCGCCCGGAGCCCTCCCCGGGATCGGGGGGCGATCCGATGGTTTACCCTGGACACCGGTCGTCTCTTCGAGGAAACCTACGAGCTCATGCAGACCGCCCGGCAGCGCTACGGGCTCCCGTTGGAGATCTACACTCCGGCCGCTCCCGAGCTCGAGCCGCTGCTCGCGCGGGGAGGACCGAACCTCTTCTACGACTCGGTGGAGAACCGGAAGGCCTGCTGCCAGGTCCGCAAGGTCGCCCCGCTCGCCCGGGCGCTTCAGGGATCGGCGGCCTGGATCGTCGGCCTGCGTCGGGAGCAGTCGACCGACCGGGCCTCGGTCGAGAAGATCTCCCGGGATCCGATGCACCACAACATCTGGAAGATCTGCCCGCTCGCCGACTGGACCGAATCGGAGGTCCAGGAGTACCTCTCCGCCCGGAAGATCCCGACCAATCCGCTCCACGCGAAGGGGTTCCTGAGCATCGGCTGCGCCCCCTGTACCCGGGCGGTCGCTCCGGGCGAAGACCCACGGTCGGGCCGCTGGTGGTGGGAGACCGGGGTCAAGGAGTGCGGCCTCCACCACACCCTCGGACCGGGGGAACCCTCCGCTCCCCTTCCGGCGGCTCCCGCCGGGCGGGTGTGATCGTGGCGCTTCCCGAGCCCCACGGGGGGCGGCTCATCGACCGGCGGCTTTCCGCGGCCGAATCGGACCGACGCCGGTCGGAGCGGACGGTCCTGCCGTCGGTCCGGCTCTCGGAGGAGGCCACCTTCGACCTGGAGAAGATCGCGGTGGGGGCGTATAGCCCCCTCACGGGCTTCCAAGGCTCCGCCGACCTGGGGGCGATCCTCGAACGCGGACGGCTCGCCGACGGCACGCCCTGGAGCCTCCCGATCCTGCTCGCCCAACCCCCGCCCGAGCCGGCTGCGGCCCGGGGGCCGGGGATCGGGGACGAGCTCCTGTTGGAATCGCCCCACGGTCGGCCGGTCGGGGTCCTCCGGCTCGAGGAGGTGTTTCCCCTCCCCAAGGCGCGCCTCGCCGCGCGGATCTACGGGACCACCGACCCGGCCCACCCGAATGTCGCCGACCTCGTCGCGGCGCCCACCCACGCCTGGGCCGGCCCGAT
>JBBYJM010000042.1:0-5932 GCA_043196275.1 Thermoplasmata archaeon | reverse complement strand
GCCACGATTCGGCGGGCCCGACCGGTACGGGCGATGTGGGCCGCAAACGGTCCGACCCCGCAGCAGAGATCGAAGACCGTCTCTCCCGAGCGCACCTCCGAGGCGACCCGGTGGTGCTCGTGGGCCAGCCGCGGGGAGAAGTAGGCCCGTTCGAGGTCAACGTGCAGCCGCAGGCCATGCTCGACGTGGACCGTCGCCCAGGAACCGGTACCCGCCAGCCGGTCCAATAGCCGGATCCGGTACGGCCCCTGGACCCCCCGGTCGGCCCCCACCAATCGCGTGCCGGGGACGAAGGCCCGCAAGGCTTCTCCAATACGGCGGGGCTCGACCGGAGAGCCGTCCGGGATCCGAACGACGACAATGTCCCCGATGACGTCAAACGATCGGGGCACGGCGGGGGAACGGCCGGTGCCGTCCGCGAGCAGGTCTCCGTACTCCCGAACCGGGGGCTGAGCAACCGGAATGAACTCGTCGGTCTCGATAGGGCCCCAGTCGCCCGGCACCTCCACGCTATCGACGAGCGGGAAGAGGAGATCGTCCTGGTCGACCCGAATCCGCACCCCCGGGCGCAGTAGGCCCCGATCCTGCAGGGCCCGGCGAGTCGCCTCGCCCCGGAGGCGCGGGACTCTCAAGGCACGGCAGATCATGAGGGGGAGGGCCCGCGGGGGCCAAGCAGTAGAGGCATCAACTGGGCGCCCCGCAGCGTGCCGAGCGAGCCTCGGCTGGCCGATCGCTCCCCGAACTGCGGTCGCGGCACCGTGCGTGGACCGGCAGCGACACCGGCTCCCCAGAGGAGGAGCGGCACCGGGTCGTCCGAATGGCCCTTCAGGATCGCCGGTGTCGCGTGGTCGGCCGTCACGGCGAGCCGGATCCGGGTCGGATCCAGCCCCTCGAGGAACGGACCGAAGAAGGACCGGTCGATCGCCTCGATGATCTCCAGCTTCTGCCGGGCCTGGCCGTCATGCCCCGGCTCGTCCGGCCCCTTGAGGTGGACATAGACGAACGGGGACTCCGCGAGGAGCTCTCGGGCGGCCTTGGCCCGGGCGGCATAGCCGGCTTCTCGGTCGGGCCCCATCGGGCCGACAAACCGATCCGCCAAGCCCAGCCGGCGAGCGATGCCCCGCTCGACCGGCATCTCGGTGAGCGCACCGCCCCGGATCCCGTACTTGCCCTCGAAGGAGACCGGGAGGTGGGCGCCGGGGGCACCGGAGTTGCGCAGCAGAATCCCGTTCGCGATCTTCCGGCCCGAGAGGGCCCGCCGGGCGTTGACCGGATGGCCGGCGAGAAGGTCGAGTGCCCGGGTCACCCACAGGTTCACGGCCTCGGCCGTCCGCTGGGCCGCCGCACTGCTCTCCAGGGCCGCGACCGGCAGGATCCGGGGATCGTCCGATCTTCGGGCGGCACCCAGCCCCCCGGTTCGCTCGTTGAAGGGATCGGTGTTGGAGAGGTTCGGGGAGATCGGCTGGTGGGGATCCCGCGCATGCAGGGTGACGACTCCTCGGTGGCCGACCGAGGCGGCGACGCGCACATCGATCCCCCGATCGTCGAGCAGTCGGGCGGCCGTCAACGCCCGAGCGAGCTCCTGCGCCTCCGAAGTGCTCAGCGACCGGCCCACCCGCGAGTCGAGGACCCGGCGGTCCCCGTCGATGGTCGCAAAGTTCATCCGAAAGGCGACGTCGTCGGGGGCCATCGGGAGACCAAGCCCCTCGGCTTCAAGGACCCCCCGACCGGGCGAGTCCTGGATGGGGTCGTATCCGAGCAGCGCATAGACTCCCGCATCCGACTCGGGAGCGATGCCCGGGCCCACCACCACGATCTGGCCCAGTTGGCCCTCTTGGGCCAGTCGATCCAGATTGGGGGTGGCGGCCGCCTCGACTGGACTCTGACCGCCCGTATCGGGATGGGGGCGGTCGCCGAGCCCGTCCAGGATCACTAGGGCGTATCGGAGTTCGGGGGCGGACATCATGGGTACTTCGTTCCCTTTGACCTTATTAACTACCCGTCCCCTAGGCCACGTCACCGTGCAGCCGGCGAGCGGGGTTAAGGGTTTCCTGGGCAGCGCGCCGGGTAAGGTTCTCCTATTGGCCGTCGGGATCCTCGCCACCGCGACCAGTTTCACCTACCTCGGGATCATTGCTGCGATTCCCATCATTCTGCTGGCCGGGCTGGCCCTCCCGATCTGGGCCGGGCTCAAACGCCCGCGCTACCTCGCGCTCACGGGCCTGGTCATACTGGTTGTTGCCGGCGCGATCATCGCCCCGCTCTTGACCCAGGAGGTGATGATCCCGAGCCCCGCTGTGAGCTCGTCTCCGGTCAATTCCACCAACCCGTACAGCATGATCCTGCAGAACGCTTCGGTCAGCCCCTTCAACGCCGCGCCGGGGACCAACTTTACCTGGACGGTAACCGTGTATCCCCAGTACATCCCGAAGGGCAACACGAGCCCACTCTGGCTCAACCTCAACCTGATGAACATCGCCGGGGCGCTGGCCCAGACTCTGAACTTCACCCACTTCTCCCCCAATGCCACCGCTCCGGTGGTTGTCGTCTTCCGGTCGGTCATCGCCACGGCGGGCATCTGGTCGTGGCAGATGAACCTCTCGTACCGGTCGCTCTCCCGGGGAACGTTGACTTTCGTCCTGCTGAACGCCGCCTCGGGGTTCAATGCGGTCGAGGGCCCGGTCGTGGGCAGTTTCCTGACGACCCTGGGCTCCGTCTTCCCCGGCGTCTACCTGAGTGTCTTCCTCTACCTCGGGATTCCGTTCTACTTCGTCCTGCTGATCTATCTCTTCCTCAAGAACCGGCAACGGCGACGCCAGGAGGCCGAGGGTCGGGCCCACGACCCTCCGACCCAGCCCGACAGTTCAGTGGGAAACTCCAACCCCTCTACCTCAGGGGCCACGGCCGGCACTCCACGCCCCCATGAACGTTCCTGTCCGAACTGCGGGGCGGTCGTCTATCCCAATGAGTCGTTCTGCTGGAAATGTGGGGCGTCTCTCTCATCGGAAGCTCCGGCGCCGCTCCCGACTTCCCGATGATCCGAAACCTCGCTCGGATCTCGCCTCGGAAGAGTTGAACTCCGTACCAACCCCGGACGACCGGGGCCGAGTCGACGCCCGGAAGGATGACTTTGCCGGGCCTCTCCGCCGGTCCATCGACTGGGGATGCCGACCGTAGGGGCACTCCAGCGACGAGCCGCGATCGAGCGGTCTCCGCTCGACGGCCAGCGTCGGCGACTCACCCTCGAGGGCGTCTCGACCGTACCCGATCAGGGGGCCCCGAGGACGACGCTCACCGTCCCGCTGAAGCCGTTCTGCCCGAAGAGAATGAAACTATCCCCGGCAAGGCTGGCCGAGTTCGGGCCGGTCGCCGGTCCCGACACCAGGAGGACCAGGCTGTTGCTGCTCTGGGCGAGGGGGGTTCCCGGACTCGCCCCAGGACATGCCGAGCCTCCGGTCGCCGCGATCCAGGTCGAACTGGTGAAGGCATAAGTGACCACCACACAGACGGTACCGGCATTGTTCCAGAGCGCGAGGCTGGCGTTCTGCAGCACGACATGACCCCCGGTCGAGGTTTCCACGCCGAAGGTCAGGCTGGTGGGCGTGATCCCGTTCGACGAGGCTCCGAGGGTGATGGAAACGTTGTACCAGTAGCATGTGGAGGCCGCCACGGGGCAGCCTGGACCGGCCGTACCGACGCCCTGGGTGGCGAGCGTCAGTGCATCGCTCAGGGGAACCGCCGGGGTCACGTGGGTGAGGTTGATGATCGCAACCCAGACCCCCACCGCCAAGGCCACGGTGATGAGCACCAGAAGGATGGTCCCGACAATCGGAGAGACGCCCCGAGAATGGCGTCGTAGTCGCCGTCGAAATCGTGCCGAGCTTGAGGTCAGGGGCCGGGGCCGGAGGTCGTCCATCGGGCGATTGAGACCGCAAGGCCATTTGAACCTTGGGCCCCAGGAGCGACCGCGCATAGCCGCCCGGATCCGACCTTGCTCGAGCTCCGGATCAGCGGGTTCGGTCCTGTCACGAAGGCGCCGGAGCCGGGCGAAATCAGGATATTCTCCTCGTGCTGGGGACGACTCATGGCCACAGGCTACGCGCACGAAGGGTCGACGGGCGACACATGGTGGGTCCGCTGGGATCTCGTTCTGCGCCGGCTGACGCAGTATCGGGAGGAGGCGGCTTGGCCGGTCCGCTGCGCCTTGGTGCTGTTGTTTGCGGGCCTCACCGGCATCTCGGCCCAGTTGGCGTTTCCCCTTCCCTTCACCCCCGTACCCGTCACCGCCCAGGTTCTCCTGGCCCTGGTGGCGGGTGGTTTCCTCGGACGTTACCTGGGGCCGGCGTCCCAGGCGGTGTACGTCCTGCTCGGCTTTCTCGGCCTTCCGTGGTTCGCGGCCAGTCTCGGGGGCCCGTGGTTCTCCGTGGGAGGGCCCGCCGTCGTCCTGGGCGCTTCGGGGGGCTACCTCCTGGGGTTGATCGTGGCCGCCGGCCTCGTGGGGTGGCTATTGGATCGCTGGGTTCCCGAGCGGCGGTTCGTCCCGATGCTCGGCGTCCTACTCCTCGGGGTGGCGGTCATCTATACGATCGGGGCCCTCCAGTTCCAGGTGGTGCTGCATACTTCTTGGACCACGACCTTGGCCGAGGCCGTGGTGCCGTTCTTCCCCGGTGATGTCCTCAAATCCGTGGTCGGGGCCGGGATTCTCGCGTCGGTCGTCTCGACACGATTCCCTCATATGGCCGATCCGGCACCGGTGCCCGCCCAGTCGGTCTCGCTCTCGGAGCTGGTCACGGCGGGGGCGGTCATCGGGGCGATCTGGTTGCTCGTTCCGCTGGTTCCGTTGGTGGCTGGCCCGGCCACCGGCCCGATCCAAGCCTACTATCTCCTATCGGCCGCCGTCTCCTCGGCCGGGGTCGTTTTGGCCCTCACCATCCGGGGAATGTTGGCCCGCAGAGAGGCCCCGGCAGGACCGGAACGTCCGACCGCCTGAGGCCGGGCTCGCGGGCCGGTCCTTCACTGGTCCGACTCGTACCGAACCTGGGGGGCCTGCGATGCCCGCGCGGGCCCAAGGGCCGGCCTCCGACCGATGCGGTCCACCCGATTCGTTCCGCTTGCTTTAACCCCGATCGCGGTCTGGCCGCCGTCTCCTCTCATGGATCGCATCGTCTACACGCTCGCGTCGGCGGGGCTTGTCCGCTCCCTCGGACGGGCCGCTACCTGGATCTTCCTGCCGGTGGTCTTCGTCGAGATTTACGGGCTCTCGTACGCCACCGTCGGGCTGCTCGTGGCGTCGATCGTTCCGGTGAGCATGCTGGCCCACCTCTTGGGCGGCTCGCAATCGGACCGGCACGGCCGCCGATGGCTCGCCACGATCCCGAGCTTCGTCTCGGCCCTGTGCATGACGGCGATCTTCCTCTTCCTCGACCGGGGGATCGCCCTCACCATGGGTCTCTGGGCCGTCAATGCCTTCGGGATGGCCCTCTCCGGCCCCTCCCAGAGCGCCATGATCGGCGACGTGACTCGCTCCCTGGACCTGCCGATGGCCTACAGCATCCAGCGGGTCTTTGTCAACGCCGGTTTCGCGATCTCGCCGGCCCTCGGCGGACTGATCGCAGATACCATCGGCCTTCCCTATCTCTTCCTCTTTGGAGCGGTCGCCACCCTGGGCGAGGGGCTGGTCTTACTCCTCTTCCTGCGGGAGACATTACCGGCCGGTCGGGTGGTTTCCGGCGAGCGGCATTGGGCCCAGTTCTCGGCACCTTTCCGAGACCGGAGCTTCCTCCTGATGCTCTCGCTGCTGGTCGGCCTGGTCGTCGTGGCCAATCAGTTCGGGACTCCCCTCACCCTTTACCTGGTCGATGTCCGGCACCTCCCGCTCCTCGAGTTCGGATACATCTACGCCATCAACGGGGCCCTCGTCGTGCTCATGCAG
>JBBYJM010000041.1:0-5989 GCA_043196275.1 Thermoplasmata archaeon | reverse complement strand
TGAGACGTACCTGGACCTGACGGGCCGAAGCGAGCCCCAACTCCTCGCCCAGCCCATCCCGGAGGAGTCCAAAAAGGAGCTTCGGACGGACGGCCAGGCAGAGGTGGGAACGGGAGGTCTGGACCATCTGGCGGATCGCCTTGGCGAGGGTCGGGACCCCCTGGAGGATGTCCCACTCCGGCATCCCGTTGGGGAGCTCCTTCGGATCGAAGGCAGGGCTGCGTCGGGAGTTCATGGGTCCTCGGGCTGCGCTCTGCGGTTCGGCGCTCCTCGGCTGGACCAGGGCCGGCGGGTATTTCGCGACCCCCGCTCCGGTGGCGCCGAGTTCCAGAGGGATTGGAACACCAGCCGTTGAGATTCAACGAAACCCGGATCGTTGCTCCAGGCGGCCGTCGGGCGCCCGTCCGGGTCGCGGGGATCCCGAAGGAACGCCAGGGCCTCCCGGCGGTCGACGATGAGTATCCGAAGCGTATCCTGGGGCAGCACACGGGCCTCGAACGCCTCGGCCCTCGGTTCGGGCCGGCGACGCTCCCACTCCCCGGGGCGCCGGTCGAGGAGCAGACGAACCTCGAGGCGGGGTCGTCGGGTGCGGCGCAGCCGTTTCCAGACCGGTTCGGAATCGAGACGATCCCCAAGTCGGACCGAGGCGGCGATCTCCCGTTCGGCCCCCTGGATCATCTCCTGGAGCCGGGCCTGCCAGCCGGTGCGGTTCCGATAGATCTGGAACCGGGGATACGACCCCACAGCGGAGGGCTGGAGGGCGACAATCAACCACCGGATCAGGGCGGTATCCGACGCCAACTGATGGCGCTGATGGCGGATCCAAGATTGGCCCAGCGAAGCCAGCGAGGCGGCGGAGTAGCGTCGGGGGCGTTCGGCCGAAAGCTCGACCACGCCCTTCGATTGCATCCGATCGAGCAGACGGTACAGGTGCACCCGATGTACTCCGGCGTGCGGGGCGAGCCGGGGGGCCGGGACCGGGCCCCGCTCCAAAAGCTCCAGGTAGAGAAGAGCCTCCCGGCCGGGGAGACCGAGCCGCTGGAGTGCGGCCAGGATCTGATCGCGGCTCGGGAGGGACTCCGGAATCGGTGGGACCATGACCGCCCGTCGGCCAGAGGGCGGGTTGCGGTTAGCTTTGCGGACCCCTGTCCGGCGACCGAATGGCCCAGGTCCACGGGCGTCTCGATCCGATCACGCGGGCAGACCGAGCCCGGAGACGGAAGGCTTCGGAGCCGCCGGTCCCCGAAATTGGAGGGCACGATCGTCGGCTCCAGGAGCCGTGCCCCGCTCGGGTCGGCGGTGCCGTCACGGGCATTGCCTTATCGCCCCCCTGGGAGGGGCGTCTACGGTTTCGCCGCCCGCGCGCCGGGGGCCTATTCGAGTCCCGTCCGGTTCCGGCCGAATTCGGAATCCGCGGTCTTTGCCTCCGCGATTGACGGGCCACCACGGCGATCGCTCGTCTCCGGCCGGTGCCGTCCGAAGGAAGGTCCAGACCGGTGCGGTCGTGGGAGGATCGTCGGAAGCCCCTCGGGCTCGGCCCGTTCGGCCTCGGCCACGGAGAAGTTCGGGGTCGGTTGTGCTGGGCGCTCTGCCCCGGGAGTTCTGGACTTCAAAGGGGTCGAGGCGAGGGGGTGAGTCGGGGCCAGAAACAGGAAAGAGACCGGGGGGCTCACGCCGGGGATGGGCGCCGTCCGGCTCGTGCTCTTCGACCTCGACGACACCCTCTTCGACCATCGGCGGTGCTACCGGGGAGGGATTGCGGCGCTGCGGCGGCGTTGGCCCGAACTCCGGCGGCAGTCCTGGGCGGCAGCGGTCGACGAGTACGACCGAAGCCTGGCGCTCCTCCATCCCCTGGTGCTCCAGGGCACCCTGAGCTCCTCCGACTCCCGACGGGCGCGATTGCGGGGCATCTTCCAGGCCGGGGGCCTCGACCCCGATGAAAAGATGCTCCGGGAGGCGGAGTCGGTCTACGCCGGACGGTATCGGGCGCTCCGAGGCTGCGTGCCCGGTGCGGTCCCGCTCCTCCGCAGCCTCCGGACCCAGGGCGTGCGGATCGGTGTGGTGACCAACCACCAGGTCGCCCCGCAGCAAACGAAGCTCCGCGAACTCGGCCTGGACGGCCTCGTCGACCAGGTGACGATCTCCGAGGAGGTGGGGGCGGTGAAGCCGGATCCCGGAATCTTCGAGGCGGCGCTTAAGGCGGCGTCGACCGAGGCGTCGGCGGCGGTGATGGTCGGCGACTCCTGGGAAAACGACGTCCTCGGCGCCCAGCGCGCCGGAATCCGACCGGTCTGGTTTCGGCGAGGTCACGAGGGGCCGCCCGACCGGTCGGTCCAGACGCTCCGGTCGTTCCGTCCGCTCGCCCGGGCCCGGTCGGTAATCCTGAACCCGGCCCTCTGGCGGCCGGGGCGGTCGGCATGACGGCCTGGGATGTGGCCCTCGTCGCCTTCCTCCAGACGGGGAACCGGTACGTCTACCTCCTCGATGCGGCGACCCTGGTCGCCCTCGCGATCCCCGCGATGGTCCGTCGGTTCGGGATTCCCCTGCGGACCGCGGCTCCCTGGATCGTCGGCGCCTCGGCGGTGCTCGCGCTCGTGAGCGTGGCGACCGGCCTTTTCAACGGGGGGACCGACGAGCCCTTCACCACCCCGCGGTACCTCTCGGTCCTGCTCGCCGGCCACAACCCCTACGTCGCCCCGCTCGTCTTCAGTTTCACCCAGGTTCAGGGGATCCCCGGCCACGTCGTGCTGCTCCACTCGTCGACGACCTTCATCTACCTCCCGCTGACCCTGCTGCTCACCGCGCCGGGGCTCTCCGGGACCGGGTTCAGCCTGCTCATGGTGGCGGCCTGGGGCGTTTCGGTCTACCTGCTACGGCACGAGCCGTGGAGCCTGCTGATCTGGGGAAGCCCCGTGGTCGCCGTCTGGGCGGCGAACGGCTTCAACGACTTCGCCCCGCTCGCGCTGCTCACCTTCGGCTTCGTCGTGGCCGACCGGCCCCGGACCGGCCGGCTCCTCCAGGGGCTGGCGCTCGGGATGAAGCAGTTCGCCCCGGCGGTGGTCGCACTCTACTATATCGCCCGACGCCGCTGGGCAGCGGTCGGCGTCACGGCGTGGGTGACCGTGCTCTATCTGCTCCCGTTCCTCCTCTGGGGGCCGGCCGACCAGGTCCTCTGCGCCGCCTTCCTGATCCCGCTCAAGGGATGTCCCATCCCCGACCAGTTCCCCGGTGGGCTGGTGCTCCACTGGAACTACTACCTCTGGCCGGTCTGGGCGATCGCGCTGTTCGGTCCCCGGCTCGCGCGCTGGGCCGCCGCTCCCGAAGGGGCCCCGTACTATCGGGCCGTACGGCGCCGCTCCCGGGCCCGCTGGGCCCGGGAACCTCGGCTCCTCGCCCGGGCGTACCTCGCGGCCTGGCGGGCCGGATTCGCATCGACGGCCCCGACCGACGACCCTCCGGCACCGCCGGTCGGCCCGGAAGACCCCGGGGCGCGGGAGGGACCGCCGTAGGACCGCCGGACGGCCGGGGCCGGTTGCAAGCTTAAGGGGCTCCGGGGAAGTAGTTGGACGTGGACTCGTACTTCGCCGCGATCGAAGCGTCGGTGGACCGGGCCTACGAGGTGGCCAACCAGGCCCGGCGTCAGGGCTTGGACCCCGCCCCGATCCCGGAGATCCCCCGCGCCCAGGACATGGCGATGCGCGTCGAGAAGCTCCTCCAAGAGTTCGAACTCGACGGCCTCTCCCGGGAGATCCGGGAGCTGGCCGCTCGGATGCCCCGGGAGGAGGTTGCGATCGCCATCGCCCGCCGGCTGGCCACCGATCCCCGCCGGAAGGGGGGGACCGCCGCGCGGGTCGAGACGGCGCTCCGGGTCGGCCTCGCGATCCTGACCGAAGGGATCCTGGTCGCCCCGCTCGAAGGGCTGGCCGAGGTCCATCTGCGCCCCGACCGCGGCGGCGAGTACATCGAACTCTACTACGCCGGGCCGATCCGGGCGGCCGGGGGCACCGCGCAGGCGCTCTCGGTGCTGCTCGCTGACATCGTCCGCCAGGAGCTCGGGATCGCGCCGTACCGCCCCGACCGCGCGGAAGTCGAGCGCTACCAGGAGGAGATCCCTCTCTACAAGCACTTCCAGCACCTCCAGTACGTGCCGACCGCCGAGGAGATCGGCACGGTCGTCCGGAACATCCCGGTCTGCATCTCCGGGGAGTCGACCGAGGGCGACGCGGAGGTGAGCGCGTTCCGCAACCTGCCGAGGGTCGAGACCAACGGGATCCGGGGCGGCGCCTGCCTCGTCATCGCCGAGGGGCTCTGCCAGAAGGCGGCGAAGCTCCGCAAGATCGTCGACAAGCTCAAGCTGCCCGGCTGGGAGTTCCTCGCCGAGCTCGGTCACGGGGCGAAGGCGACCGAGGACCAGGCGACGCCCAAGTACCTCGCCGAGTCGGTCGGCGGCCGGCCGGTGCTCGCCCATCCGAACCGGCCGGGGGGCTTCCGGCTCGTCTACGGGCGGGCCCGGACCGGCGGCCTCGCCTCCTGCTCGGTCAATCCGGCGACGATGATCCTGCTCGACCGGTTCGTCGCGGTCGGGACCCAGGTGAAGCTCGAGTATCCGGGCAAGGCCTCGGCGATGAGCCTCTGCGACACCGTCGAGGGGCCGATCGTCGTCCTCCACGACGGGACCGTCACCGCGGTCCACGACGCCGAGTCGGCGGAGGCGCTGGCCCCTCACGTCGCCCGGATCGTCGACCTCGGCGAGCTCTTGGTCCCGTTCGGCGAGTTCCTGGAGAACAACCGGCCCCTCGTCCCCGGCGCCTACTCGATCGACTGGCACCTCGCCGAGCTCGAGGCGGCGGGGGCGCCGAGCGAGGCCGCGTTCCCCCCGGGGTACGCGGAGGCGGTCGAGATCGCCCGGCGCTACGGGGTGCCTCTGCCGCCCCGGTTCCTCCTCTTCTGGCACGACCTCACCGGCCCGGAGCTCCGGGCCCTCGCCGAGTTCGTGGAGCGCTCGGGCCGGTGGGTCGAGGGGCGGCTCCACCTACCGGACGACCCGTCCTGGCAGGAGCCGCTCGAGCGGCTCGGCTTCCTCTCCCGGCCGTCAGAGGGGGAGCGGATCGGGACCCCGGATTCGAGCGCGGCGCTCGTCGGCGGGGTCGGGCTGCGGGTCGAGTCGGGCAGCCTCCGGCGGCACCATCCCCTCGACCCGGTCGCCGCCGATCCGATCGAGTACGTGGGCCGGCTGGCCGGGGTCCGGATCAAGGCCCGGGGCCCCTCGCGGATCGGGGCCCGGATCGGCCGACCGGAGAAGGCGCACCAGCGGATCATGAAGCCCAACGTCCACGTCCTCTTCCCGCTCGGGGAGGCCGGCGGGGATCGGCGGTCGATCCCGACCGCCGCGCGCGCCCCCGGCCCGGGACCGCGCCTCGAGCTCGGGATCCGGCGGTGCCCGGCGTGCGAGAAGCACACGATCTGGGGCCGGTGCGCCTGCGGCCATCCGACCGAGGCGACCGGCGAGACCTCCGTCCAGGAGCTCCCCGTCGGCGCGCTCTGGGCGTCGGCGATGGAGCGGCTCGGCCTCCGGGTCGCCCCGGAGGTGAAGGGCGTGAAGGGGCTCACCTCCCCGGGCAAGACTCCCGAACTCCTCGAGAAGGGGATCCTGCGGGCCGCCCACGGCATCTCGGTCTACCAGGACGGGACCGCCCGGTTCGACCTCACCGACCTTCCCCTCACCCACTTCCGGCCCGCCGAGGTCGGGAGCCCCGTCGAGGCGCTGCGGGATCTCGGCTATTTCACCGACTGGCGCGGCGAACCGCTGACCCGCCCGGACCAGCTGCTCGAACTCCGCCCTCAGGACGTGATCGTCTCCCGCTCCTGCGGGGAGTACCTGCTGAAGCTCGCCCAGTTCGTCGACGACGAATTGGTGCGGATCTACCGGCTGCCGCCGTTCTACCATGCCCGTCGGATCGAGGATCTCCGGGGGGCGATCGTCGTCGGG
>JBBYJM010000040.1:0-6103 GCA_043196275.1 Thermoplasmata archaeon | reverse complement strand
CCAAGAACGTCACCACCCACCGGGTCCCCTCCCAGCAGAAGCCCGGCGGCGAACTCGTCGTCCCGGCGTGAACGGCCGTTGGCCGGTCCGCGACCGCCCATGGAGGCCCGGAGGGGCGGCGTCCCCGACCCTCTCCTCGTGGACGGCCGGTCCCTGACCGAGGCCGGCTTCCACGCGGTGGCCCGGCACGGCCGCCGGGTCGGCTTGGCACCGGAGGCCGGTCCGGCGCTCGAGCGGGGCCGGGCCGCGGTCGAGCGGGTCGTCGCGGCGGGGGCGCCGGTCTACGGGGTCACCACCGGCTTCGGCGCCCTCTCCGACCGGTCGATCCCCCCCGACCAGGTCCGGGAGCTGCAGCGCTCGCTCGTGGAGAGCCATGCGAGCGGCGTCGGCCCCCCGCTGCCCCGGGAGATCGTCCGGGGGCTGGTCCTGCTGAGGGCCAACTCCCTCGCCCCGGGACTCTCGGGGGTCCGCCCCGAGGTGGTCGAGCGGCTGATCGAGTACCTGAACCGGGACCTGGTGCCCTGGGTCCCCGAGGCCGGTTCGGTCGGTGCGAGCGGGGACCTTGCGCCCCTCGCCCACCTCGCCCGGACGCTCCTCGGGGAAGGGGCCTTCGTCGACCCGTCCGGCCGGGCCGTGCCGGCCGGGGAGTTCCTCCCGAAGGAGGGGCTCGCCCCCCTCCGGCTGGTCGCCAAGGAGGGGCTGGCGCTGATCAACGGCACCGCGCTCATGACCAGCTACCTGGCCCTCGCGGTCGACGACCTGGAGCGGTTGCTCCGGGCGGCACTCATCGCCGCGGCGCTCGTCTACGACGCGCTCCGGGGAAGCCCCGATGCGCTGGCCGATCGCTGGGGGGAGCTCCGGCACTCGCCCGAAGAGCGGGCCGTGGCCGGATCGATGCGGCGGCTCCTCATGGGCAGCGAGCTCGCCACCGAACGCTCGGAGTGGACCGGCCAGGATCCGTACACCCTCCGGTGCATCCCTCAGGTGCTCGGCAGCGTCCGGCACGCGCTCAAGTTCGGCCGGGAGATCCTGGACGGGGAGCTCAACGCCGTCACCGACAACCCCGTGCTCTTCGACGACGGCGCCTTCCATAGCGGCGGCAACTTCCACGGCCAGTCGCTCGCCCTGGCCCTCGACACCCTCGCGATCGCGGTCCAGACCGTCGCCGGCTTCAGCGAGCGGCGGGTGAGCCGGCTCGCCCACCCGGCGCTCAACCGGGGGCTCCCGGCGTTCCTCGCTCCGGATCCGGGGCTCTCCTCGGGGTTCATGATCCCCCAGACGGTCGCGGCCGCGCTGGTGAACGAAGGATCGACGCTCGTCCACCCGGCGTCGGCGGCGAGCCTGCCGACCTCGGCCGACCAGGAGGATTTCGTCAGCATGGGCGCCTGGGCCGGGGCGAAGCTGAGGCGCATGCTCGAGAACAGCCGCCGGGTCGTGGCGATCGAGTGGATCATGGCCGGCCAGGCCCTCGAGCTCCGCCGGCCGGCGGTCGGGGGGTCGGGCAGCGAGGCGGCCCTCGCCGCGCTCCGACGCCGCGTGGCCCCGTGGGCGCAGGACCGCAGTCCGGCCGACGATATCGCTAGAGTCGCCGACGCCATCGCCGACGGCAGCCTCGTCGGCGAGGTCGAGCAGCAAGCGCCGTTTTGGGAGCCGATCGGGATCCCGCCGGCACCCGGCTGACCCGAAAGAACCTGGAGGGGAGATCCGTCCGCGGGCGAACCCGAGAAGGGGTCCGGGGGTGGCCGTGCGGCTTCCCCCGGCGCCCGAACGCGCCGAGGGGCTCGTTGATCTCGCGTGGGCCCATCGCCCTGGAGCCTCGAGCGACGTGAGCGCCCGTTCCTGGCCTTCTTCCGTTGGCGTCGGGGACCTCCCAAATGCGATGAACCGTCCTTCGGTCCCTCCGGTTCCAATAGCGACCCCAAGGTTGTCGCCCCGCGGCCCTCCCCACCAATCTATCCGGGAGGTGAAGGGTAGAGGCGGTTGTCGGTCGGAGAACCGCCCTGCCCCGCTCCGTGCAGGCTCGCATCGCGCGGGCGGGCCCGGTCCGCTGCAGGTCTCGGACCCCCCGAAGAGGAGTAAGGCGCCGTGGCCTGCGCTCTCCGGATGCCGTCCCACGATCTGGCCCGGCTGGCACGGCGGCTGGACGGGCGCCTCCGCACGAGTGCTTCCGATCGGCGGCGCACGGCCGGGGACGCCTCAACGGTGGTCGGGGCGCCCCGGGCGGTCGTCTACCCGGCCCACGCGAGGGACGTGGTCACGCTGGTCCGATGGGCCCGCCGGACCGGCCTCCCTCTCACCGCCCGGGCCGCCGGGACCTCGTTGGACGGGGAGTCGGTTCCCACCGAAGGGGGCCTGGTCGTCGACTTCGGGGGGTGGACCCGGTGCCGGTCCATCGATCCGGTCGACCGCGTGGCCCGCGTCGAGCCCGGCCTGGTCAACCAAACCCTTCAGCGCCGGGCGGCGGTCCATGGGCTCTTCTTCCCCCCCAACCCGGGCTCCGCCGACCGTTCCACGATCGGCGGCAATGTGGCGACCAACGCCTCCGGCCCCCGGTCGTTCCGCTACGGCCCGACCCGGGCCTGGGTCCGGGGGTTTTCGGCCGTTCTGGGCACCGGGGAGGCCGTCACGTGGGGCTCGGCCGCCCCGAAGCGGTCGATGGGGCCGGACCTGGTCTCGCTCTTGGTCGGGAGCGAGGGCACGCTCGCCCTCTTCACGGAGATCCGGGTCGGATTGGCCCCGCGGCCCGAACGTCGTCTCGGGCTCCTCGTGCCGTGGGCCCCGGATCAGCCTTGGGCCGGCCTCCTGGGCTACGCCCGGGGACGTGACGGCCGCTCGCTCTCGGCCCTCGAGTACCTGGATTCTCGGGCGGCGGCCGCCTTGCGGAGGGTGGTGGCCGGCGCGAGCGGGGCCGACCATGGGCTGCTCCTCCTGGAGATCGAGAGCATGGGGGCCCGGGACGAACGGCAGGCGCTCGCGGAGGTCGAGCGGCTGCTCCGGTCGGCGGGGGCCGACGGACCCATCGTCCGGTTCCCCGACGCCGAGGAGCTCTGGCGGCTCCGCGGCGCCACCGGCGCATCGATCGATCCCGGCGGGTCCCCGAGGGTGCGGGAGGATGTCGCGGTGCCTCGGGCCCGGATCGACGAACTGCGTCGCCGTCTCGATCGGATCGCCCTGGAGGAGGGGGTTCCGATGGTGCTCTACGGCCATCTCGGAGAGGCGAGCCTGCATCCCAACTTCGGTGTCGATCCCCACAGCCCGAAGGGAAGGCGGATCCGCGCGAAGATCCTCCGGGCCGCCCAGGCGCTCGGCGGCACGGCAAGCGCCGAGCACGGGGTCGGATCGATCAAGCGGCCGTTCGTCGCCGGCGAGATCGACCGGCCGGGGCTGCGGGTGCTTCGGGGGGTGAAGCGGATCTTCGACCCCGACGGGATCCTGAACCCGGGGAAGCTCTATCCTCCAACCGGGCGAGCGCCTTCTCGGTCGCCTTCGGCAGCGGCAGCCGCCGGGCCTCCTCGAGGGTGAGCCACCGGCGGCCCCGGGGCGTCGGCGCATCGACCGGTTCCGGCGGTCCCCGGAACAGGTCGAGTTCGACCGCGAAGTGGCTGTAGGAGTGCCGGATCGTTCCCCGGTGCTCGAGCGGACCGGCCGCGAGCCCGGTCTCCTCCCGAAGCTCCCGTCGTGCGGTCGCCTCCAGCGGCTCCCGACCTTCCCGATGGCCGCCCGGGAACTCCCAGAGGCCGCCCAGGAGACCTTCGGGAGGTCGACGCTGGAACAGGTAGCGGCCCCCACGGACCAGGGCGACGATCGCCCCCCGGTGGGTCGGCCGCCGGAGCCGGGGTCGTCGGGCCGGGATCCGGCGGGGGTCGAGCCCCTCCGACCGGAGCCGGCAGAACGGGGCGACCGGGCAGACCGGGCACCGGGGCGATCGGGGGGTGCAGATCGTCTCGCCGAGCTCCATCACGGCTTCGGTGAACCGTCCCGGGGGCTGGCCGGCCATCTCCCGGGCGAGCACCGCGGCGAGCCGGGCCCGGACCTCGGGCCGGTCGATCCGGCCGGGCTCCCCGACCCAACGGGCGGCGACCCGCAGGCCGTTCGCCTCCAAGGCGACGACCGGTTCGCCGAACGCCTGCGCGGCCAGGGCGCGGGCGATGTAGGGACCGATCCCCGGAAGCTGCTCGAGCTCGGTCGCGCGGCGGGGCCAACGGCCCCCGTGAAGTTTGACCAGCTGCCGGGCGGCCCGGTGGAGGTGGCGGGCCCGGGCGTAGTAGCCCATCCCCTGCCAGGCCTTGAGCACCTCCGGACCGGTGGCCCGGGCCAGCGTTCGGAGGGTCGGGAACCGTCGGACGAACCGCCGGTAGGCGGGGATCGCCTGGTCGACCCGGGTCTGCTGGAGGATCACCTCGGCGACCCAGATCCGGTACGGGTCCGGGCGCTTCCGCCAGGGCAGCGGACGGGCCGTCCGGTCGAACCAGTGCCCGAGGGCTTGGGATCTCTGGGTCGGCGGTCCGGGAGGGCCTTCGAGGGGCACAGACGGGTGACCGACATCAGGTTTATCTCGGGTTCCGGGTCCTAGACGGCGGAGGCCACGATGGAGGCGATCGGAGAACTGGTGGTCGTGACCGACGAGAGCTTTGACCGGGAGGTGCTCCGCTCTTCGCTGCCCGTGGTCGTCGACTTCTCCGCCGGCTGGTGCGCGCCGTGCCGGATCACCGAGCCGGTCCTCCGGTCCCTCGCCGCCCACCTCAAGGGCCAGGTCAAGTTCGTCTCGGCCGACGTCGATGCGGCCCGGGAGACCGCCCGTTCCTTCGGCGTCTTCTCCATCCCGACCTACCTCTTCGTCCGGGGAGGCATCGAGCAGGGTCGGGAGGTCGGCCCGGTGGGCCCGGCCGAGTTCCGGACGATCCTCCAACGGTACTTCGACTTCGCCTGATGGGGCCGGGGTCTAGTGGCGGAAGACCCGCCAGCCGGTGCAGTACATGGCCATCCCGTACTCCTCGGCCTTGGCGATCACCTCGGGATCCCGCAGGCTGCCTCCGGGCTGGAGGACCGCGGCGACGCCGGCCCGGCCGGCCGCCTCGATGCCGTCGGCGAACGGGAAGTAGGCGTCCGAGGCCATCACCGAGCCCCGGGCCCGGTCGCCCGCGACCCCGACGGCAAGCTCGACCGCCTTGACCCGGGTCGTCTGGCCGGCGCCGATCCCGACCGTCGAGGAGCCCCGTCCGAGGACGATCGCATTCGACTTGGCGTGCCGGACGACCCGCCAGGCGAAGTCCAGGGCGCAGAGCTGTTCGGGGGTCGCCGATCGGGTGGTGACCTGCCGGAACTCCCCCGGAACCAGCTGGCGTCGATCGGCCGCCTCGAGGAGCAACCGGTCGAGCGCCGAATGGGCGACCCAGGAGGTCGACGACCGGTCCGCGGGGTCGATCTCGAGCACCTTGAGCTTCGCCCTTCGTTCGAAGGAGGCCGCCGTGGATCGCTCGAAGGCGGGGGCCGAAAGGAGGTCGACGTAGATCCCCTTGAGCCGGTCCATCACCGTCGAGTCGACCGGCCGGTTGACGGCGATCGCGCACCCGTACCGGGCGACCGGATCGGTCGCGACGGCCCGCTCGAGCGCGGTCGCGAGATCGTCCGCCGAGGCGACGCCGCAGGGGGTCGCGTGCTTGACGACCGCGGCGGTCGGGAGGCGGAACTCCGCGACCAGGTCGAGCGCCGTCGTGATGTCGAGCAGGTTCGTGAAGGAGAGTCGGTCCCCCTTGATCTGCCGGAATGGGGTCGCGCCCAGGCCGTTGGTCCGGGGCGCCACCGCGCGGTAGGCGGCCGCCGGCTGGTGGGGGTTTTCCCCATACCGTAGGGCGAACTCCTCCCGGCGCAGCAGCAGGTGCGAGGGGAACGGGTCGGGCGGGGTCGACCCCACAAGGCCGGAAGCGATCGCGGCATCGTACGCCGCCGTCCGTTCGAACGCCCGAACGGCAAGCGCTGCCCTCGTCGCCGCGCTGACCGAACCGCTCAGTTGCCGGACCTCCTGCAGGAACGGCTCGTAGTCGGAGGGGTCGGAAAGGACCGTGACCCACCGATGGTTCTTCGCGGTGGCCCGGGCGAGCGT
>JBBYJM010000039.1:0-6166 GCA_043196275.1 Thermoplasmata archaeon | reverse complement strand
GTGCCGAATCGGAGACCGGGTAGGCTTCGGAGGCGATGGAACGGAGCTGGGGGACCAACGAAAGGCCGGGGAGCTGCTCCGCCAGAATCCTCTGGGCCGCCTCGTCCGGGCTTTCGTAGAACGCCAACTGACGGGAGGGCAGCATCCAGCCGTCCCGGAGCCGCCGGCTGCGGGCCTCATCGAGCGCTCCCGCCGAGAACCAGCCCTCCCCCGGGCGGATCCGCCCGAGCAGGGTCCGCTCCGGGTCCTGGGCCGGGTGGATCAGCAGGAAGGTCGAGAGGCATAATCCCGACGCCGGGATCTGGAATCGGCTGGGGTCGTCCGGGGGGGGAGCGCGGGAGAATCGGGCAAACCGTCGAGGGGAAAGCAGGGTCGGGGCCATGCTGCCCCGAGGCCCCGATGGGATATTGGAGTTTTGGGGGGGCGGAACCCCTTAGTAGCCGGGGGGCTTGATTCCCGAGCGAGGTCGGTGGGAGATGTACAAGGAAGGCCACCTCGAGTGCGACCGGTGCCATGCGGTGATCACCCGCGTCCAGCCGCCGCCGGAGGACGGCTGGCCCAAACTGACCAACCTCTGCGCCTCCTGTTACGCGGAGGCTCTCAAGTCTGCGGTGCCCCGGAACTGACGGGGCCGGAGCCCATCGTCGGCTCGTTCAGGTCTTGCCTTCGAAGTGGTCGGTCCACTCTCCGATCGCCTCATCCTCGAACCAGGCGAGGACAATGAAGTACCACGCCAAGTTCGCGAGGAGCAGGAGTTCCTCCGGGGCGACGCGGCTCGAACCGACTTCGAGGACGGCCCCTTCCAGCCGCCGTCCGGTCCGGCCCGGTTCGATATGCAAGGCCCAGCCGCCGTTGTCCCCTCCGACCTCCCAGGCCGGTACCAGGAGACCCGACCGACCGAACCGGTAGGTTCCCTGGGGGGTCCGGATGACGTGGTGGAGACCCTGGGCCCGGAGCCCCGCAAACGGGGCCGTTTTGCCTTCCTCCCGAACCGATACCCTCGGGTCGAGGAAACCCGTGCGCTTGAGGGTCCAGTGGAACGCGGCCCCTTCGGCGTGGGCCAGCGAACCGGTATCGTTGGCCCATCGGAGCACCCCTAGGATCCCACGCTCCGACCGGAGCTCGGAAGCGAACGGGCGATCCGCTGTCCGCACCCATCGGAGTGTGGCCCGGTCCGCGTCAGTGAAGGGGAGGAACGACATCCACCACCCCAGCGGACCCTCAGACTTAACGTAGGGGGATCTCCGATCGGTCCAACCACCTTCCCCCGTGTACTCTTTGCCCGATCCGGCCCTGGCCGGGTCGGGGGAGGCAAGGCGGTGTTGCGGTCAACCATCTTCTACGTCGGTGCGGTGGTCGTTTGGGGCCTCAGCGCGGCGCTGATCGCCGCACTCCTCTGGTCGGGGGCTGGCTGGATCTTCTTCGAGACGTATGGAGGGGCCGCTCTGGGGCTCATCGTGGGAGGGTTCTTCTGGCAGGCGGGTCGCTCGGCCCGGCGGGCCCATCGCGATTTGATCGACTGGAATCCAGGCAAGCCCCCGGAGTCCCACACTCCCTAGCGGACCCTCGGCGTCGCCCCAGACCCTCCCCGAACTCCCGAGGGCGGACGGCGTTCCATCGGAGGGGAGACCCGGTGCTCCCCGGACCGGAGCTGGTGGCCGAAAAGGGAGGTGGGCCTCCCGCCCCGTTGGGCTGAGCCCGCTTCAGGGGAGGCCCAACCCAAGGGGCCCCCGGAGTACGGAAAGGCTTTTGTTCGTGGGCTGGCGTGGAGCGCCGTGGCCGGGATGGGGTAGCTTGGCCTATCCTGGGGGACTGTGGATCCCTCGACCCGGGTTCAAAGAGGCCAGGGGACGCGCCCCGGCCCTGAAACTCTCGGTCCCGGCCCTACTTTCTTGTCCCCGGCGGCCGGTTCTTCCGGCGGCCCGAGGACCGCGCCGGAGGAGCCAGGATCTTTTCCAGCGCCTCCGGGAGTCCGGCCAGGGAGTAATCGGCCCAAGCCGCCCCCCACTGGGCCAGGTCCCCGGGGGTCAGTGCCCAGCCATGGATCCGGGAGGCTCGGCCGATCCCCACGACTCCCGGTAGTGACTGTGCGGTCTCCATATCGAACCGTGAGTCTCCGACCAGGATCAGGGGGGCGTCGAGGTACCGCCGACGATATTCGACCAGGTGCTCCCGCTTCGTGCCTTCCCGGCTCCCCAGTACCGCGTCAAACCAAAACCGGAGTCCTTCCCGCTCGAGTACCAGTTCCGCCATCTCGGTCTCGCCGCCGGTCGAAACCACGAGGGTCCACCGAGCCTGGGCGAGCCGCTTGAGCATCCCGGGAACCTCGGGGAACGGACCCGCGTGGGCGTACGCCTCGGTCACCTTGCGCTGATGGAAGGTCGCGGCCGCGGAGGCCCGGAGCTGGGCCGGAGCCGTCGGGTAGAGCTGGGCCAGCTGGGCCTCGAAGGGAAGGCCCGTAGTCGCGAGGTAGTGGATCCGGGCCTCCTCGGGTGGGGTTCCGAAGGCTCGGTGCATGACGTCCCCCGCCACGTGACTGATGAGGGAGAGATCGTCGAGCAGCGTCCCGTCCAGATCAAAGATCACGACTCCCCGCTCGACCCGGACCGGATCCGGCGGGGGGGACCGGCCGGGGGGCCGGGCGATTTCGGAACGATGGCTGGAGGCTCCAACCATGGGAAGAGGCTCGGAGGAAAACTCCTCCGACGGCGGATGGGGGGGGTTTGCCGGAGAGTTCCGAGAGGTTCGACGGGGCATGCCTCCCGATGGGACCGCCCCCTTTAACCGTCTCTCGTCCGACCTCAGGATGCCTCTCGACCCCGAAGCGCCGCTCCCGGTAGCTGATGGGGAGGCTCTTAGACCACCGCCTTGATGCGAGGGGAAGTCGCGGACCCTCTGGAGGTCGGAAACGGAGCGAAGCTGGGGACGGCGGGGGTGGTGGCTCGGCCGACATGGTGCACCTGCGAAAGGGGCAATTGGCCATTACTCCGGCAGCCCTCGGCATTCCCCTGGACCCTTGGACGGGTTACACTAAGGCAGTCGGGGGAAACGCGGGAGGTCGATCCGGACCTCGCGGAGGGCCCAGATCGTGACCTCGGACTTCGTTCCCCATGGAGTCGTAGCCCAGCCGGTCGGCTTCGAGACTCGATTTTCGGACGCGTGGGGCTCCAATTGTGCACCCCCGGGGCCTGGGCGTTCGCTCTAGGATCGGTCGTGAGGCTTGGGCCATGGAAGGTCGCTCTCATGAATGGGCACGGGGCGTCCGAAAAGGAGCCGAACCTGCCCGACCGTCCACGAGCCGCCTTAACGGCGGGGTAAACCCGGGGGAAGTCGCTGGCGACAGACGGCGCTCACTCTGCGCCGCTCATCGGATCGACCCTCCTTCGGTCGATCCCGACTTGCGAGGGTCGACGTAGCCGCGGAGGACGGACGTCTCGGCCCGGCCTCCACGCACCTTAAGCGGGCCGGGCGCGTCCCCCCGCCCGCGAGGTCGGCCGTGCACCCAAGTCGAGTCATCCGCGGCGCCCGGTCCCAGCGGCTCGCCGGACGGATCATCCTGGTGGGGGTCTCCGGTTCGATCGCGGCGGTCGAGGTCGTGAAGGTCATCCGGGAACTTCTTCGGCACGGCGCGGAGGTCCGAGCCGTCATGAGCCCCGAGGCGACCCGGATCATCACGCCCGAGGCGTTGGAGTTCGCCACCGGGCACCCTCCCATCCTTCAATTGAGCGGGGCCGTCGAGCACGTGAGCCTGCTCGGCCCGGGGGAGGGCCGGGCCGATCTCTACCTCATCGCCCCGGCCACAGCCAACACTTTGGGGAAGATCGCTCACGGCATCGACGACACTCCGGTGACCACCTTCGCTTCCGTCGCCCTCGGGGGGGGTGTCCCGGTCCTCGTCGCCCCGGCCATGCACGCCCACATGGGTCGCAACCCCGCCGTCGCCGAAAATCTCGCGCTCCTCCAGAAGTGGGGGGTCGGCGTGATCGCTCCCCGGAGCCAGGAAGGGGAGGACAAACTCGCCTCGCCCGAAGAGATCGCCGCCGAGGTCCTGCGCCGTCTCGCCGACTCCCCCTGGGCCGGCCGACGCGTCACGGTGATCGGGGGAGGCTCGAGGGAGTCGATCGACTCCGTCCGCTCGATCGCCAACGAGAGTACCGGAGAGACGGCCGTCGCCCTGGCCGTCCAGGCGCATCTCCGGGGAGCTCAGGTCGATCTGTGGCTGGGCGCCCACACGGCTCTCGTGCCGCCGTTCCTATCGGTCACCCGATGGCGGAGCGTCCGCGACCTCGCGAACCTCGCCCGGGGTCGGGCCGAGGCTCTCCGGGCGTCGGCCCTGGTGATTGTTCCGGCCGCGCTCGCCGATTATACAACAACCCCGGAGCCCGGGAAGATCTCCTCGCGGGCCCGCCCCCGACTGTCGCTGAGACTCGACCCCGCCCCGAAGCTCCTGCCGCTGCTCCGGACCCTTGCCCCCCCACCGACCCGGCTCGTGGGGTTCAAGCTCCTCGCCGAGACCGATCCCCAACGGCTTCGAACCGCCGCCGAACAACTGGCCCGGGAGGCCGGGGCCGATGCCATCGTTGCCAACGGAGTCGAATCGATCGGGAACGGACGGGTCCGTGCCCTCTGGGTGACCCCGGAGAAGGTCGAGAAGATCGAGGGAACGAAGGTCGAGCTGGCCGACCGGATCCTCGATCTGGCCGAGCCGAGCGCCGGGCTGGATCCCGTACAAACCCACGCTTCCGGGCTCCCGGCCGGCCGAGCTCCCCGAGGCCCGCGTCGAGCCCGCACCGGTCGAGGCTCTGCGGCCCGCTCCGACCCGCGGCGGGCGTGACTTCCACGAGCGTCCGAAACCGGGGGCCGGCCCCGGGGATCACGACGGGGGTGGTGCCCCCGACGGGGCCGAGAGGATTGAACCTTGGAGCCACGTCGTGTGGATGGCCCGTTCCAGATCCGTCGGGTCCGACACGGGCCGGAAGAGCAGCTTCTTCGGCGGGGGCACGACCGGGGTGACCCGCTGGTGAAGCACCCGTCCCCGGCGGAACATCATCAGTTCGATTTCCTGGCCGGGGGTCAATCGCTCCAGTGCCTCGTTCCACTGGGCGGCGTAGATGCGGCGCCCGTCGATCCCGATCAGTTCGTCGCCGGGGCGCAGTCCCACGGCTCGGGCGGGTGTTCCGTCCCGGACGCTCTTGATCCGGGTCACGCCTTCGGCGGTCGCCAGGTCGATCCCCAGGTAGCCCGGACCGAGCGGGTCGTCCTCCGGGCCCTCCCGGGGGGCGGGAGTGAGCGTCAGGGCCGCGGCCCGGGCGAGCCGATCCCAATCGAGCTCCTGCACACCGGCGACGTACCGCGCGAAGAACTCCGAAAGATCCAGCCCCGTCGCCTCTTCGACCAGACGAGGCAGTTCACGCTCCCCGATGCCGCGACCCCGCTCGCCGTACTCTCTCCACAGATACCGCAGGACGGTGTCCAGCGAGGCCGCGTTCCGCGTCGAGGTGCGGATCTCCAGATCCAGCGCCCAGCTGACCAGTGCTCCCTTGAGGTAGTAGGAGACCGACTGGTTGACGCTTTCGTCGGACGGTTTGTAGAATCCTACCCAGGCGCTCAGCGACGCCTCCTCCAGGCTGGTGACGAGCCGGCCCGGGGTCTCCCGGTAGGTTCGGATCATCTCCGCCAGATCCTCAAGGTACTGCGCGGGGGAAAGGAGTCCGGCGCGCCGGAGGAGGAGGTGGCTGACGTAGTCGGTCGTCCTCTCCATCCACCAGAGCAGTCGGGTGTACACCTCCTGCGTGTAGTCGAACGGCTGGAGGACCGCGGGTCGGATCCGCTTGACGTTGTAGAGGTGAAAGTACTCATGGGCGGCGAGGTGGAGGAACCGTCGGTACCGCTTTGCCGGCCGGAAGAGGTCCCGGGGGATGACGCAGGAGTTGCTCGTGGCATGCTCGAGGCCCCCGTCACCGGCCTCGGCCAGATGGAAAAAAAAGGTGTAGTGGTTCAGGGGCGAACCCCCGAAGTAGGCGATGGTCGAGGAGGCGATCTGCTCAAGGTCGTGGACGGTCCGCGGGAGGTCCAAGCCGACCGGTTCTCCGCAGAGGCTCAGGCGGTGCGGGATCCCTTCCGCCCGGAAGGGGGCTTCCCGGAGTTGGCCGCAATCCACGGGGGA
>JBBYJM010000038.1:0-6300 GCA_043196275.1 Thermoplasmata archaeon | reverse complement strand
AGGGTCGCCCGCAGGTTCCGCAGGATCGCCCGGCCGCTCTCGTGCCGCAGGAAGTCGTCGGGGCTCTGGCTGAGCAGCAGGAATCCGCCCTCAAAGTGGCGCACGTGCCGGACGACCCGGTCGAGGAACTCGGCGGTCGCCGGGTGCCGGGCGAGCAGATGGGCCTCGTCGACCACCGCGAGCTTCGGCCCCGGGGCATCCCGGAGGAGCCCGTAGGTCCAGTCGAGGACGTAGGCGAGGTGGACCGGCAGGTGGTTCTCGGGGATCCCCCGGAAGTCGACGGTCAGCACCTCCGCCTGGGGGTCGAGGGTCGTCGGCCCGTCGACCGCGGCAAGCGACCCCGACCGGAAGACCTCCAGGAGCCCGGCGAGCCTCGGCGGCGCCTTGGGGTCGGCGGCGACGAGGTCGACCAGGTCGCCCATCGTCGGCACCTCGGGGCCCCGCTCGTAGAGCCGGCTCACCGCGGCGTCGAGGGCCGCGGTCTCCTCGTCGAGCAGGCTCGGCCAGAGGGCGCGCAGGATCGCCCCCACCCGGCCGGCCTTCTCCTTCCGGTCGCCCCCGGTGGTCACCGGATCGAGCGGGTTCAGCCGGACCCGGGCGTCGGCGCCGAGACGGATTACCGTGCCCCCGAGCGCCTCGGCGAAGCCGCCGAACTCTCCGAGCGGGTCGAGGATCACGGTGCGCAACCCCTCGGTCTGCCAGCGGGAGCGCAACGCCATCAGCGCCGCGGCGAAGCTCTTGCCGGCCCCGGTGGTGCCGAAGATCCCCCAGGAGTAGCTCGAATGGCTCCACCGGTCGACGACGACCGGCGCGGCCTCGCCGAGCGTGAGCCCGAGCAGGATCCCGCCCCGCTCGAGGACCCCCTCGTCGCCGAGCGGGTAGAAGGCGGCGAGCCCGTCGGTCGGGAGGGTGTGCCAGTAGCCGAGGGGCCGGGCTTCGATCCCGGAGAGGTCGTACGGCCCGAGCGCCTCCCGCACCTCGTGGGTCGGGACCCGGGCCCGGAACCCGAGCTCGCCGAGCCGCCGCTCGAGACCGGCCCGGAGCTGCTCGGCCCCCGTCCGGGTGGGATCGACCGGCACGAACCGGATCCCGACCTTCCAGAGCTCCTGCTCCCTCCGGGCGATCCGGCCGGCGAGCTCCGCGGAGCTCGCCCCGACCGCCTCCATCGCGGCGGTCGAGGCGCCCGCGCCCCGGGCCAGCTCCGCCTCGGCGACCGCCCGGGCGCTGTGGACCATCTCGATCGCCCGGTCGTGGGCGATCCGGTGGAACTCGAGCCCGAGGTCGATCCGCTCGGTGAGCGGCAGCAGCCGCTCCAAACAGCCGAACGCCACCATCCGGGGGAGCTCCCGGAGCAGCAGGGGCGCCCGGATCCGGCCCCCGATGCGGAGCCATCGGCTCCCCTCGATCTCGGTCGAATGGCGGCTCATACGGACCTCCGGGGCGCCCCCCAGGGCCACCTCGGGATCGATCCGTCCACCGCCACGAACGGGATCAGCGCCAGGGCGAAGCCGAGCGCCCTCAAAGGGGCGAGCTCGGGCGGAGCCGCGACGAGGAAGGCGGCCCCGGCGGCGACCGCCCCCGCGACCCCGGCGATCACGAGGCCAGGGGGCCGCGGTCGGTCCCGGCCCCGGCCGCGGGTGCACCCCACGACCAGGGAGAGGAGGCCGAGGGTCACCGAGGCGGAGGCCAGGTACGGGATCGCGACCGCCAGGAGCCCGATCCCCACGGCGGCCGTCCAGGCGACCGAGACCGGATGGGCGGCGACGAGCCTTGGCGGGGGGGCGGTCACGGCGCCCCTCCCGGAGCGACCGGCCGCTCCCATCCGAACCGACGGGCGGCCCGGGTGAGTTCCCGGCCCGTGAGCCGCCGGGGGCAGGCGCCCAGCGCGCGGAACCGCTCCTCGACGGCCGCGAGCCGGCCCTCGAGCCGGGCGAGCGGCTCCGGACCGGCCTCGGCGGTCCAGAGCGCGAGGTACGACCGCCGATGGCGGCGCCGCTCGCAGAGCCGGTCGATCAGTTCGCCGTACGAGTCACGCACCACCGCCTCCCGCCCCTCGAGGCCGGGCCGGCGGGGCCGGAGCGACTGCGGGGCGATCGGCAGCGTCGAGGCGATCAGCACCCCTCCGGCACCGCAGTCGACGAGGAGCTCCCGGAAGAGGTCGAACCGCGTCCGGAGCTCGGCCGGTGGGAGAAAGGCGAGCGGGGTGCCTTCGGCCTGGACGATGCCGACCCGCCGGCCCATCGGCAAGGTCAGATACCGGTCCTCCTCCGCGCCGTCCGCGGGGAGGCGGCGGCGGAGGAGCCGTTCCTCCCGGCGCAGTCGCCGCCGGGCCCTCAGGTAGAGCCCCGTATCGATCGGCACCCCGTCGATCCGGACCAGGCCCACGAGGAGGCCGACCCCGATCATCGGGAGCCAGCCCCAGAGCCCGACGAAGGGGATCAACAGGGCGCCGCCGAGGCCGTAGCCGAGCCCCTTCACCGCGTCCCGGGCGCTCGGGAAGGGGCCGAGCTTCAGCGGCCGGTCGATCCGCTCGGGAAGGCCGATCTCGATCCCGACGCCGTTCGCGAGCGCCATCCTACGGATCCTCCGACGCCGGCGGAGAAGGCGGGAACCGGAACCCGGCCGGAGTCCGTGGGGGGATGTGCCTGACCAGCTGGACCGCCCCATGGCCGATCGCCTCGCCGAGCGCGAGGGGGGCGGTCGCCGGTGCGCCCGCACTCTGGGCCGCCCGGAACGCCCCGGCGCCGATCCCGCCGCCCGAGCCGGCCGATCCGCCGGCGGCCGCGGCGGCGGGGCCGAAGTAGCTCGCCCCGGCCGACGAGACCAGCGCGAGGCCGCGCTGCGTCGCCGAGCTCAGCATCGGGCCGACGGCCGGGAAGCCGAAGCTGGTGAGGTTGGTACCGGCGAGGGACAGGAGAAAGGGCGACGCGAGCGCGACCGCGAGGTCGGCGGTGAGCAGGACGACGTTCGGGCTCCCGACGGCGAGCTCGAGCGGGATCACCAGGATGCAGGGCAAGAACGCCATCTCACCGAAGAGGAACCAGGCCCGGCGCGCGAGCGGGCTGAAGGGCCGGAACGGCCAGACGAGCGTGAAGAGGGGCAGCACGACCAGAAGGACCGCGAGCAGCGCGTCCCGGACCGCGATCGCGAGCGTCAGCAGAAAGACGGTCGAAAAGAGCACGAAGGCGAGGACGAAGGTGAGCGCGCCGTTCCCCCACGAGTAGGAGAACATCCCGTATCCCCCGAGGTTGACCCAGCTCTCCCAGGCGCCCCCGTCCCACTGGGCGATGATCGGGTACATCCCGCCGGCGACGGCGAGGACGCCGTCGGCGATCGGCAGCACGAAGTTCGCCGCGATCACCGCGACGATCATCCGGATCAGGAGCGTGTCGATCGTCGCACCGTACCGGGCCAGGACCGAGCGGGAGAGGTAGGCGATCCCGAGCCCCACCGCGACGAGGGCGATCGCCGGGTCGACGACATTCGCGAGGAGGAAGCCCGAGAAGCCGGCCGCCCGCGAGAGGAAGTTGGGGCTCGGCACCGTCCCCAGGAACTGGGGGAAGAGCGCCCCGGGCTGCATCTCGGGCACGAAGAGATGGTCGTAGGTCGGCCCGATGATCGCCGCCAGCGCGGCGGTCAGGAGGGCGAAGAGGCCGAAGAGGATCGCCTGGATGAGCCCCGATAGGTCCATCGGTCCCCCGTCAGGCCCCGGTGAGGACCCAGTGAGCGAGGCCGTAGATGAGGCCCGTCAAGGCCGCGGTGAAGATCAGGGTCCCGATCAGGGCGTCCCGGGCCCGGTCCTTCGCCTGGATCTTCTTGGAGACGTCATTGGAGAACCAGCTGATCGCGACCCGGGCCCAGACCAAGGCGAGCAGGCCGGCCCCGGCGGCTCCGACCAGGTCGACCAGCCGCTGGATGGCCGCGCTGAAGTTGCCGACCGGCGCCGCGGTGCCGTTCGGTCCGCCGCCCGAGTCGGCCGAAGCCGCCGCGGCGGTGCCGCCCGCTCCGGGATGGCTGGGGAGGCCGGCCAGGAGGCTCGATCCGATGGCCAGGACCACGACCCAGAGGGCGAGCGACCGTGCGATCGGCGGCGTCATCGCCCGGCCCCCCCGGCCGCGGGCTCCGGCGCGCGCGGGGCCCCGCCCGCTCCCGGGCTCGAGGAGCGCCGGGGAAGCAGGGCGAGGGCCAGGAGCCCCGCGGTGAAGGCCCCGCAGAGCCCGTAGGCGACCGGCGCGTCCATCGGCGCCGGGTCGGACGGTGCGGAGCCCGGAGGGTTCCGGGGGACTGCGGAGCCGTTCTTGGCCCCGAGGCCTTGCGCCCCTCCGGCGGAATCGACCGCCGGTCGGTCGATTCCGGGAGGCGAAGGCAAGGGGTGAGGGCCCCCGGGGGGTGCGGGAGTCGCCGGGGTGGGGCCGGTCCCCATGCCGGGCACCAGCAGCACGGTGCCCAGCAGGGTCGCGGCGAGCGTTCGGCCGTGGGTGCGCCAGGGGATCGGGGTCCGGATAGAACGGTCGGTCGCGAGCATGGTCGCCGACCCTTCCCTCCGCGACGGAGGGTCGTCTGCGTCGCCGTCCGGGCGAACGCTGAACGGTGGAACTCAGCTCCGGAGCGCGATCGCCACGTGCTCCTGGGAGAACGGGGCGAGTCCCGATTCGTGGAGCACCGTAAGCCGGGCCGCGGTGAGCGTCGAGCGGGCCGCCCGGAGAATCGCGGCCGACGGCTGGCGCTGGGTCACCGAACGGACCTTGAGCATCAGGATGCCGCGCCCCGACGGGGCGAGGGTGGCCCGGGCGTTCTCGATGAAGATCGCCGCCTGCTGGCGCTGCGCGACATCCTGGTAGAGGAAGTCGACCCGGCCCACGTCGGCGGCGTACCGTTCCGGCAGCTGGGCGTCGGCGAGGATCGGGACGATGTTGGTCCGCTCCCGGCTCAGCCTCAGCAGCGGCGCAAAGGCGGTCGGGCTCTTCTCGACAACGTAGACGGTCGCCTCGGGCCGGGCCTCGGCGAGATGGCTCACCGTCGTGCCGTGGGCGCCGCCCAGGTAGAGGATCGAGCGGCTGCCGTCCCAGAGCCTCGCGGGGGCGGAGTGGAGCAGGTAGGCGGCGAGCTTGCTGCGGAACGGGTCCCAGGCCCGGTATTCGACCCCGTCAGCCCGGCGCAGCTCCTCCTCATGGACCGGTCGGCCGGGCACGGCGTTGCGGGTGTAGAGCTGACGCCCCTCCCGGAAGACCCCGGCCCATTCGGTGACGTCCACGGGGGCCTACGCGAGCGCCGCCCGGAGCTCGACCTCGACGGGCGCGTTCAGCGGGAGGGCGACAACCCCGACGGCGGCGCGGGCCGGTCGGCCGGCCTCCCCGAAGATCTCCGTCAGGATCTCGGTCGCCCCGTTCGCCACTTCGTGCTGCCGGTCGAAGCCGGGCGCCGAGGCGACATAGACGACGACCCGAAGGATCCGCCGGATCCGGTCGATCGATCCCGCCGCGGCGGCGGCGGCGCTGAGCGCCTGGAGCATCGCCCGGCGGGCGAGCTCCCGTGCCGCCTCGGCCGGCACCTCCGCTCCGACCCGGCCCGGGTGGACCGCCGCCCCGGCCTCGAGGACGATCTGGCCGGAGACGTAGACCACTCCCTGGTCGACGACCGCCGGGGCATACGAACCGGCGGGTCGGGGCGGGGGGGGAAGAACGAGGTTCAGTTCGCGGAGCCGCTCGGTGGGTGTGGGGGCCATGGTCGCCCCATCCGAGCCTCGGTCAAAACGGTTGGGTGGCTTCGCACCGAGGGGCCGCACGGGCTATGAGGGGGCCCCGGTTCGGGCGGCGGGGGCCGCGGAGATGATGGGCGCCGGCACAGCCCGGGAGGGTCGGGTCGGATCGATCCACGGAAAACCCCCGCGGCCGGGCGAGCGGGGGCTTCCGAAGCCCGAACTCGAGACCGCCCAGGTCGATCGGGAAGGGCTGGTGGGGGATTACAACCGATACCGGCACGAGCGGCTGCACGACGACCCGGATTCGGCGCTATTGATCCTCCCCGGTGAGACCCTGGCCGAACTGGCCCGGGACGGCTGGCCGGTGCGGCCGGGCGACCTCGGGGAAAACCTGACGCTGGAGGGTCTTCCGTACGCCGCCCTGCACCCCGGCGTGACGCTCGCCGTAGGGCCCGAACTCGTGGTCACCGTCCGGCGGGCCTGCACCCCGTGCCAGTACCTCGCCGGCCTGCCGTACGTCGGCCCCGCCCGGCTCGCGGAGTTCCAGCGGGCGGTTCTCGGACGACGGGGCTGGTACGCCCGGGTCGACCGGCCGGGCC